>VXPQ01000002.1:0-51784 GCA_009839485.1 Bacteroidetes bacterium SB0662_bin_6 | reverse complement strand
TTCACTTCTTTTTCGCGTAACTCCGTTTCGCGAACTCCGCTTCACTTCTTTTTCGCGTAACTCCGTTTCGCGAACTCCGCTTCACTTCTTTTTCGCGTAACTCCGTTTCGGCGGTAAATCCTGGCGAAAAATGAAGGCGGTCACATCCTCTCCGCTTTTCGGCGCGGTCTTGACGGTGAATATGCGCCCGTGATGTTTCATCAGGTATGCCTTCAAGGGTTGTACCTGCTTCTTGGGGATAACCACCCGGAGAACGGTATCTTCCGTTAATAGAGCAGCTCTTTCGGATATGCCGGCATACTTGCTCCGCCGGCCGGGACGGTTATTGCCGCTGCGCGAACGCATGGATGCAAGTTGTGACAGTGCATCATCCTTGGAAAGCGTGGAAGTACGAAATGCCATGATCAGGGTAGGTAGATGAACAGGGAATACATAATGCGTAATGTGTTGTCAGGTATGAAACCAAATCAATGACCCGGACCGGGACACCTCTGTAAGATATTCACACATTTACTCCACAAAACGCGCTAACAATTTGCCAATATAAAACGCGTCAACGAACGGCGCAAATCTTCGGTATAGCAAGGAACCATACTTTTCCTTAAGTCATTCCACGGGCATGTTTATTCGGGACAACAAGCGTGATGGCCGAAATCTGAAAACAGGGATGAATGCGATGCGATACGGCACGGTGGTGCTGCTGATTACGATCACAGGGGGCTGTGCTTCTTCCGAGAGAAGCACTACCGTGGATGTACGCGCTGTGCCGACGCCGGTTGTCGATATTTCCCGCTACGAAAACTTTGATCCTGCCCTATATCCCGATACCCCCCTCGACACGCTGGCGGCCATTACACACGATGTTCCGGCCCACCTCATGGAAGGCCGTGCTGCCGAGGGTCTCCGATCGGAAGTGCCGGGATTCCGGGTACAGATATTTTCGTCCATAGAGCGCAACGCAGCCACAGAGGCACAGGAAAACATACAGACATGGTGGCGAAGACAGCATGACGAAGGCGCTGTGCCCGAGGATATTTTTCCCGAGGGACTCCCTGTCTACAACGTATACAGCCAGCCGTATTACCGCATTCGCGTCGGGGACTTTCTGTCGCGCGAAGAAGCCCGGGCGTTGCATAGTGTCCTTGTCCGACATTTCACGGATGCGTTCATTGTGCCGGACACGATCATTATTACCCGGTAACGCACGGCATGGCCCCCGCCGAGGCATGGTGCCTTCCGGAATACCATGTCCGGGGCGATAGGGCAACAGGCCACGCACCTGCCCGCACAAAAGCCCGGTTTCCTTGCCGCAGAGCAGGCAAACATCTGCAATAAATCGGCGTATATGTTACCTTTCGCCCAGGATAAGCGCACAGCAACTCTTCGCATTTCATCTCTGTATGCCGGAAACGGATACTCTCTTGCCCGAACGTTCCGATACGCTGCCGGCCGTCGGGGATATTCCCGGCACGCTACGGGACATTCGCGCTACAGTCGATGAGGAACTCGGTGTCTTCCGCCGGTACTTTCGAGACTCCGTACATTCCGACGCCAATCTGCTTGACAAGGTGACGCGGTACATGCTGCGCCAGAAGGGCAAAGAGATTCGCCCCATACTTGTTCTTCTGTCGGCGAAAATGTGTGGAGGCATCACCGAAACCACCTACAGGGCGGCAGCGCTGGTCGAATTGATGCATACCGCTACCCTGGTGCATGACGATGTGGTGGACACCGCCGAAAGACGGAGAAGCGCCTTCTCTATCAATGCACTCTGGAAAAACAAGATCGCTGTCCTCTTCGGCGATTTTCTGCTCAGCCGCGGCCTGTTGCTGTCGCTCCGGTACGGGGACTACGAAGTGCTTCATATACTCTCCGACGCGGTACGCCGCATGAGTGAGGGGGAACTGCTTCAGATCGAAAAGACCCGCCGCCTCGACATCGACGAAAAAACCTACTTCCGGATTATCTCGGACAAAACGGCTTCGCTCATTGCAGCCTGTATGGGATGCGGCGCCCTGAGCGCTTCGGCCGACCGCGACATATTGCACACCATGCAGGAAGCCGGCGAACATCTCGGATTGGCTTTCCAGATACGGGATGACCTTTTCGACTACGGCGCCAAAGATATCGGCAAGCCCATCGGGATCGACCTGCAGGAAAAGAAGATGACGCTCCCGCTTATTCACGCACTGACGGAAGCCGCCCCCAAAGAACGACGCGAGATTCTGCGCATTGTCCGTAAAAAAAAGCAGAACCGCCACGACAGACAGGCCATATATGCCTATGCCGAACGCCGGGGCGGCATAGCCTATGCCCGTCGAAAAATGCACGAACACGCGGATACGGCCCGCAAATTGCTCCAGGATATGCCCCCGACAGAAGCGCGGAACGCCATGCTCGGTCTGGTCGATTATACCATACAGCGCGACAAATAACCGGCTCGTACACGATAAATTGCAACGATTCTAATCCGCTCTGCCTGAACTCAGTTGCCATGAAAAGCCCTACGCGATCCCTTGCTCGTCGCTTTTTCGCCTGGTTCCTGCCCATCCTGCTCTGCGGAGGACCTTCCCTGGCGGCATCCGGACAGGACATCGGCCCGATCCTGACCGAACTCCATGATCTCACAGCAGGTGCGCTGGAGGCCGCACGGCAGGCCGCCGAAGCGCCTACCGTCGAAGCGGTTAAGGAGCATGCGGACAAGGTATTCGAAGCGGTCTGGGGCATTCCCTCCGGCCTGACGCAGGAAGAGGCCTCCGGAGCCGCCCACATGCATGGCTGGATGACTCGCTGGCAAGTGGCCTTCGCCGACTATGACAGGGCCTTCGCCATACGATACGAATCGGAAACGCCCGCTATCGACGACCCCTTGCTTCTTGGCATTGTGGGCAGAGGGCGGCACATCCGCCGCATCATCGAAAACAACATGCGGAGCGGATCGGCAGATCCGGCCATCGTTACGCACGGCCCCCATGTCGTGCATTCCCTGAACAATGTGATCGGGTGGATGAAAATCGACGACGGTGTCACAAAAGGAGAACGGCAACCTCGAGTAGATCTCACCTACGAATGGGATGCTCCCATCGAATTCTGGATGTCCACTGCGGACACGGGCTGGCTCCACGAAGCATTCGCTCAGGCGCTGAATATCCTGAAAACGGACTATGGCGACGATGTGGCAATGGCGCGGAGCCATGCTGCAGACATGGTTGGCCTCCTTGAAAAAAGCATGCAGGGGGTGGACGCCAACGGCAACGGCAGTATCGAACCCGTTCGCATGGAGGGCGGCCTTATGACCGCCCTGCAGCATGCCGGTTTCGCCGGAATCACAGGTAATTGACCCCGCTGCCGGACATTTTTCTGCGCTGCTTAGCCCCATCCCGCTACTTCCCCACCGTACAGACACCGTATACGCTATGAAGACACGCCTGCCCGGCATATTCCTGCTCCTCGTTTGTCTTCTCGGCACGGCTCGTGCGTTCCCTGCACATGCTCAGGATGCGGATGCCCCGCCGCCCATCAATGAACAACTCGACCCTGAAACGGTCGCACAACATCTTGCCGTATCCGAAGATCGCGCCCCCATTCGGGTGCTTGCCATAACGACGACGCACGGATTCCGGCACAGCTCCATCGAAACCATCAAGGAATTGTTGCCTGCGATCGCCGCGACCACCGAATTCGATTTCGATATCACAGAAGACCTTACCCTTCTCAACGACGAAAATCTCGCCGGATACGATCTGCTCCTGTTCGCAAATTCGACATTACGCGTCCAGGCAGAAGACGAGGAAAGCGAAGAAGAAGCCGAACCGGCAATCTACGGATTCACATTCCAGACCCTTGAAGGCGCTGCGGAAGCCTCTTTCTCCTTTGAAAACCTCGACAGCGACAGCCCTTCCGGCGCGATCCTGACCGCTCCCGGCGCCCCTCCCATACCGCTGGAGGATCTGACGTACGACCCGCCGATGCTGGAATTCAGTTTCGATACGCAATCAGCATACGGACACATTTACGTTTCCGGCGAGCTGACGCCCGACGCATTCGATGCCCGCTGGCGTTCCGGTCTCGGGGACGGCATCCTTCCCGTGCCCGCTACCCGCCTGAACCCGGAGGACACGGCGGTCCCCGACGGCATGACGGAAGATCAGCGTGAAGCAATCCGTACCTTTCTCGCTTCGGGCAAAGGCATCGCCGGCGCGCATGCCGCGCTGGATGCGTTGTACGGGTGGGACTGGTACCGGAATATGGTCGGCGGCGGACTGTTCAAGAATCATCCCTGGACACAATCCGTCCGCATCAAAATAGAAGATCCGGAGAATCCCGCCGTGGCCCACTTCGGGGACGGTTTCCAGATACACGACGAGATATACGTCCTCGATGAAAATCCGCGCTGGAACGTCCATGTGCTGGCTTCCCTCGACATGCGAAGCGTCGGTATTGAAGAAGGACCGGCAAGCATCCTCGCTAACGACTACCCGATTTCATGGCTCCAGGAGTACGACGGCGGACGCGTCTTCTACACCAAGCTCGGGCATTTCGAGGATGTCTGGACCACGCCCGCGTTCATGCAGCATCTGCTACAGGGCATGCGAATTGCCGCCGGGCGTCTCCCCGCCGATATGGGAGGTGGAAAGCGGACCTATGAAGTGCTCGCCGAAGACATATGGCCCGATGATATTGCAGTGGACGAGAAGGGCCATGTCTGGATCGTCGAATTGCGCGGCAGGATACACCGCTACGACGCCGAAACGGGCGAAATCCGGCAGATTGCACACCTCGACACCACCGATCCGACCAATGTCGAACATGGCCTGTTAGGCATCGAGGTCGACCCGGCATTCTACGAAGGCGATCCGTATATCTATCTGTACTACACCGAGCAGAAGACATTCATCAACACGCTCTCGCGGTTTACGTACAAGGACGGCGCATTGGACATGGCCAGCGAAGAGGTGCTGCTGCGCGTACCTACGGAGCCCCAGTGCTGCCACCAGGGCGGCGACATCGAGTGGGGCCCGGATGGGTCCCTGTACCTGTCTACAGGGGATACAGGCATGTCCGAAGTACGCCCTCAATGGGAAATATCCCAGGAACGCATCGATGACTTCATGGCCCGCCACGATTTGTCCCGGATACACTGGACCCGCCTGGTGGACTCGGAACGCAGTGCGCAAAATCTCCAGGACCTGCGCGGAAAAATTCTGCGGATTCATAAGGACGGTTCCATTCCGAAGGACAACCCCTTCTTCGGCGAACCCGGCGTGCGGTGGGAAATCTACGCGTACGGCCTGCGTAATCCGTATCGATTCAAGGTCGATCACGAAACGGGCGCTCTGTACATCGGCGTTGTGGGCCCCGATGCAGGGTACGACTATGACGAGTATAACATTTCGGAAAAAGGCGGCGAAAATTTCGGGTGGCCCCGTAATATGGGCAGACTGTTCTACAACGAAATCACGCCCGAGCATATTCCGAATTTCGTACCCCCCATCTGGGAATACACCTATGAATCGGGCGGGCGATCGGCTACCGTCGGCCCCATCTACCGGCATGAAGGCGAAGGCGCCTTCCCCGACCTCGTGCAAAACGGACTCTTTGTCTACGACTGGTCGAGACGGTGGATCAAGTGGGGGCATGTCAGCGATAGCATCTTCAGAAGCGATGTAGAACAGAGTGTGAAAAACACTCCCCTGGCCCTTGAAATTCCCGCCAGGCGCCTGCTGAACATCAAGACATTCGATGTGCTGACACGGACGGCCCCCATTTCCATAGAAACCGGACCGGACGGCAGCATTTACGTGGCGGAATTTGACGGCTTCTGGGATCCGGGCCCGAATTCCCGCCTCACGAGATACCGCTGGATACCAAACAACCCGACCAGTTCTTCGGAAGAATGAATCCCTTTGCCGATCGCATTACAGAAACAGAGCATAAAAACCGCTCCCGGCAGCTCATGCATCGCCCCGGTCCCTCCTCCCGACACAAGAAACTTGCAGCCCTGTTCCTGGCCGGCCTCATCGGACTGGTCGTTTCAGGCGCCGTTTTTATGGATCGCCCGGCGCCGTCCGATCACACAGGCCCGGCGACGGAATATTCCGAAAGCAAAGCGCATCCCGATCCGATCTCTTCCCTGCAGGACGGAGCCGAAATTTACCTGACACGCTGCATGTCATGCCACCAGATGAACGGGGGCGGCGTGCCGGGCGTATTTCCTCCGCTCACCGGAACCGATTGGGTAACGGGCGATGAGGGAGTACTCATCCGGATCATCCTGAACGGGATGACCGGGGAAATCGAAGTGAATGGCATGGTGTACACCGGCGCGATGCCGCCCTGGGGAAGTTTTCTGAACGACGAAGAGATGGCAGCCCTTCTCACCTATATCCGCACGGAATGGGGCAACGACGGCACAGAAATCACGCCCGAAACGGTAGCGCAGGTGCGGGAAACCGTAGCGGACCGCGCGGAACCCTGGACGGTTGAGGAATTGGAGGCGATGAGGGAGGCGAACAGGTAGCCAAGCTAAGGCGCCATAGAAACAGGGGGTGCGGAAAGCAAAACCCTAGTCACATCACCGGATAATACCGCGCCAGCATAAGCACGAGCACGAACAGCCAAATGAGGTGCCCGGCGCCGACGCTCATGGCAAGTCGCTTGCGAGCCGCTTGCCGGGTCTCTTCGTCCCCATCCGCGGCCACGGTTCCCCAGGCAGGGCGTATCACAAAGAACTGGATGCCCACCAGAACCAGCATGAACAGCAGGCTCGTGTGATATTCCGGCCCGTACGCTCCGAATCCTCCCCCGATCAAAAACGCGGCAAGCCCGAACAGGAACGTAAGCACGGCGAATATGCCGGTGAGGCTTACGGCCTTGGCTCCTATCTCGCGCACGGCGTCGCCGGAAGACGAAACCGCAGCGGCCCGGGCAATGCGGCCCAGAAGGATTGCGATGCCAAACCATCCGGCGGCGGTAACGACGTGAAACAGCACAAAAAGATTCTTGATCGTCAGCATGGCGGTATGGGAAGTCGATACGTTTTACGCGGTATCCGTGCAGATACGACCTGAGGTGATAGACAGGAACGAAAACACGACCGCATTTCTGCCCTGTATACGGGCAGGAGATCGCTTATAATACTATTTTTTGACGCGACAAACACACAAGACACCTTTGAACGATGCGCGTGGCGGTAATAGGAGCAGGAATTGCCGGGCTGACAGCTGCTTTTCGGCTGCGTCTGGCCGGTGAAGAGCCCGTCGTGTTCGAGGCACAGGCACAGACAGGCGGGGTAATCGGTACGGAGCGCATCGAGGGATTCCTTGTCGAATTCGGACCCACCACCATTCAGGCGGCGAATCCGGTCCTTGACGTGCTCATTCGCGATACCGGCCTGGAACCGGATCGCCTTCCCGCCTCAAAAACCGCCCGAAAGAGATATATCGTACGGGACGGAAAGCCGGTTGCCGCACCGAATTCCCCGGCCGATCTTGTTACAAACTCCCTGTTTTCCGCTCGTGCCCAACGACGGGCCCTTCGTGAACCCCTTATACCCAGGTCCCGTCCGACTGAAGAGGAAAGCGTGGCCGATTTTGCACGCAGGCGTTTCGGACCCGAGGCGCTGGACTATGGCATGGATCCGTTGGTCGCGGGGGTCTACGGAGGGGATCCGAAACGTCTTGCGATCCGCCACGCCTTTCCGGGCATCTGGCGTATGGAGCAGGAGTCAGGGTCTATCGTACGGGCGCTGCTTCGAGGGCGTAAGGATAAGAAAAGCCGGATGGCGAGCGGCATGTTTTCTTTCAGGAAAGGTCTTGGGCAATTGCCGGAGGCTCTCTCCGATGCCCTGGGCGACCGGCTGCGCCTGTCCACGCCCGTACGGCGTCTGGAACGGCAGGGAGCCCGCTGGATCGTTTCCGGAGACTGTCTCCTGGGCGGACATGAACAAACCGCATGGAGCGAATCATTCGACGCGGTGGTATATGCCGCCCCGCTTCACGCACTGGCCTCCATTGCGCTGCCCGAAGGCCCCTCCCTCAAACCATTGACCAATGTCGTTTATGCCCCGCTTGTCGTCACGGCAATGGGCTTCCGGCGCGAACATGTAGGGCATCCGCTCGACGGATTCGGAATGCTTGTTCCAGGTGTAGAACGAAGTATCCGTATCCTCGGCACGTTGTTTACGTCGTCCATCTTTTCAGGTATATCCTCTGCTTCATCGACGTTTCAATCGGATATCGCACGAGCCCCGGCGGGACATGTGCTGCTTACCACCATCATCGGCGGGATGCGAAATCCGGCATTGGCCTCGCTCCCGGAAAAAGAAGCGTATGATCTGGTGCTGGGTGATTTGCGGCGCCTGCTGGATATTTCCGGCGAGCCCGTTTTCCGGTGGCATACTTCATGGAAACTGGCCGTTCCCCAGTACAATATCGGGTATGGGAAAACTCTCGCGGCCATAGAGCGGCTCGAAGCATCCTGGCCCGGCTGGTTTATGGCCGGGAACTACCGCATGGGTGTTTCCATCGGCGATGCTGCGAAATCTGGAGAAGAGGCGGCCCGCCGATGCCTTCTATGACAAAGTAGTGTCAAGAGATACGAGGCCGGAGGCTTATACTGCGATGCGGAGCCTGCCTCGTCGCGGGGAGCGAGGTTCTCGAATAACGATTTCCACGTCACGCCCAAGCACCGTCAATAGACGTAGAAGACGCTCCATGGAATACTCTCGAAAACTTCCCCGCAAGAGGCGTGAAACGTCGGGCTGGGATAGTCCAAGCAGTTTTGCCGCCTCGACCTGTTTGAGTCCACGCTGACGGATAATCCTGTCAATGCGGGTAACGAGCTCAGCCTTTAGCAAGTGAGCGTCAGCATCGGGGCGCCCCAGATCCGCGAATACGTTCCCGGTACCCTGTTCGATCTTTATTCCGTCTGCTTTCATGAATCTACCCTTTGCCATAGTTATCGGCGTAATGGCGTTGCGCTGCCTTCAGTCTCTGTTTGACAAGATCAAGTTCCTGTTTCGGTGTCGCAATGCCCCGTTTGGACTTCTTTTGGAAGGCATGCAGGACATAGACGGCCTCTTTGAACCGGACCGTGTATACCGTCCGGTAGGCGTTCCCTTCGTGACGTGATACAACCTCCATGATATTGGCCCCCAACCCCTTGAGTGGTTTGGCGTCGCGGTGTTTGAGCCCGGTTTGTGCCTGATACAGAGCAAACCCGACCTGGTCCTGTACGGAGGCCGGAAACTGCTTCAAGTCCGCTCTGCTCGACCCTACCCATTCTACAGGTTTCAGTACGTCTGCCCCCATATCCGATTATAGTGATTTTACCATATTAATGCAAGCCTATGAAGAGGCGCGAATCAATCTGACTGGACAGATTTGCGCGGGAATTAAGGTATAATGTTGCAATCTGTTTCCAGCCAATCAACCCGACGAGAGTGCATGGCAAGACGAACACGCAGAACCCACAGTCCTTCGTCCGAGGCGCAGTTAGCCCTTGCCGCTGTACACAGCGACACCACGCCAGCCACCTCATCTGGCTGTTCGTGCTCGTGCTTATGCTGGCGCGGTACTACCCGGTGATGTGACCGAAGCATCTGCACTCCCCCGCATCGCCGCATACTCCTCGAGCGTGAACGCATCCACTTCTATGTAGGCTGCGCGGGCGGCTTCCGCCTCCTTTACGAGATCGCATTCCTCTGCGGAAATCACCCCCGCTTCGCAGGCAGCATCAAGGGCTTTTTCCGGACGGCTGCGCGTCAGTGCACCCTGGCGCATCGAGTTTCTGATCCGGGCCAGCACCGGTTCCGCCTCCGCCGAAAGCCGGAAGGCCCGTTCCAGCCGGCCAAGGCTGCCCGAGGCGGCTTCGTCGTCTGCATGGTATACCCCCGCCGTGAACCGATCCCGCTGCTCGCCGGGCGTTTGCAGGGCCCGGGCCACCTTGCGCCCGAGCCGATCGGAAGGATAGCTGCCGAAACGATTCATCCGAAACCAGAGTGCGCACGGACCGCTAAGCAACCAGGTGACGCCACCCGGCAGACGCAGATTCCCGAAAAGCCCCTCGAACCCCGCCTGAATGCGGGTCAGCGTATGCTGCATGGCCCAATGCATGAACGGCGCATCCTCCTTGCGGCGCCCCTCCGCCTCGAAACGGCGGAGCACTGCCGTCCCGATATACAGCGAGGAAAAAATGTCCGCAAACCGACCGGTGAGTTTTTCCTTGCGTTTGAGATCCCCTCCAAGCACACCCATCGCAAGATCCGCCATGAACGCAAACGTAGCGGACGCCCAGTTCAGCTTCCGCACATACCGCGCCGACGGTCCCCGCACGGGCGAACGGCTGAGCCTCCCCCGGGTGATGTAGAGCGCCTTGGCCCGGCAACCGTTCCGGAACACATGGCCTATGTGTTTCCACAAATTCCGATCGAAGGCGGCAAGATCGCCCCGCGCCAGTGCATCGATTTCCGCATACGCGTACGGATGGCACCGGATAGCCCCCTGCCCGAAAATCATAAGCGTACGCGTGAGAATGTTGGCTCCCTCGACCGTGATCCCTATCGGGGCCGCCATGTACGCATGGGCCAGCAGATTGCGCGGGCCGCACGATATAGCGTTCCCGCCGAGGATATCCATGGCGTCGTTTACGATCCGACGCTGCATCTCCGTTGCATTGTACTTGGCGATAGCTGTCACGACCGCAGGCTTCGCCCCTTGATCTATGGCCCCACAAGTGTAGCGGCGCATGGCCTCCATGGCATACGTGTAGCCCCCAATACGCGCCAGCGGTTCTTCGATACCCTCGAACCGTCCGATAGGTAACCCGAACTGTTTGCGCACCGCCGCATGCGCCGAGGCGATGCGGCATGCATACTGCGCCCCGCCGGTACTTTGTGCGGGGAGCGAGATACCCCGTCCCGCAGCCAGCGATTCCATGAGCATGCGCCAGCCGCGACCGGCTCCTTCCTTGCCCCCGATGATGACATCCACCGGCACAACCACATCATGCCCCTCCGTCTTCGAGTTGACAAACGCCATTCCAAGAGGATCATGTCGCCAGCCGGTCTCCACACCGGGAGTATCCGTCGGAATAAGCGCGCACGTAATACCGGGGTCGGTCCCCTTGCCAAGCAGGTTTTCCGGGTCTTTCAGGCGAAATGCCAACCCCAGAATGGTCGCTATCCCCGCCAGCGTAATGTACCGCTTGTTCCAGTTCAGGCGTAACCGGATCGATCCGTCGTCCGCCCGGAATACCACACCTTCCGAAATGATCGAACCCGCATCGGAGCCGGCTCCCGGCTCGGTGAGCGCAAAAGCAGGAATCTCCTCGCCCCGCGCCAGACGCGGGAGGTAATAGTCGCGCTGGGCCTGCGTACCGTAGTGAATAAGCAATTCGGCAGGCCCCAGCGAATTCGGCACCATGACCGTAATCGACAGCGGCAACGACCGGGTCGCCGTTTTCATCACGACCGTACTATTGGCAAGCGCCGAAAAACCCAGGCCGCCATATTCCCTGGGTATGATCATGCCCAGGAAACGCTCTTCCTTGAGTACGTCCCACACGGCTTCGGGAAGGTCTCCACGCCGGTGCACTTCCCAATCGTCGGTCGCGGCGCACAGTCGTTCCAGGGGGCCTTCCATGAATGCGCGTTCCTCGTCCGTCAGAGCGGGATACGGCATATTCAACAACTTTCCGAAATCGGGCCGTCCGGAAAACAAATCCCCATCCACCCATACATCCCCCGCTTCGATGGCCATCCGTTCGGTTTCGGAAATCGCGGGCAGGAAACCCGAGGAACGAAACACCTGCATCACCGGGCCGGAAACAAGGGCGCGGCGCAGTGCGGGCACATGAAAAACCAAGGCAAACACACCCAGCAGTATCCAGAGCCAGACGGGTGCGCCCAGCCCGTAAAGCAGGGCCGACCACAGGAGGGTATGCACGAGCAGCGACGCACCTGTATATCCCGCCGCGAAAAACGCCAGAATAAACACGATCACTACCCAGATGATCGCTACATCCTGCAGGAAATGGTAATAGGGCATAGTTCCTTACTCCGTCAATCCCCGAGATACTCGATCACGCCGGCGGCGCCCATCCCCCCGCCTACGCACATCGTGCACAGGCCGTACCGCACCTTGCGCCGCGCCATTTCGCGGATCAGCGTAGTCGTCAACTTGGCGCCCGTACACCCCAACGGATGGCCCAGTGCAATCGCACCGCCGTTCACATTGACAATGTCCTCGTCGAGCCCGGCCTCGCGAATCACTGCAAGCGCCTGCGCGGCAAAGGCTTCATTCAGTTCCACCAGGCCTATATCCTGAAGGCTCAGGCCCGTTTGCGCAAGCACTTTGCGTATCGCAGGCACGGGCCCCATGCCCATGATTTCAGGGGCTACGCCGGCGACCGCAAATCCTGCAAGCCGGGCCTCGGGCGTCACGCCCAGTTGCTTCACGCGATCCCCGCTCATAAGCACCACTGCGGCAGCCCCGTCGGAACGCTGTGACGCATTGCCCGCAGTCACTGTGCCACCGAGGCGAAAAACCGCAGGCAAGCGCCCCAGAGCTTCGAGGCTGGTATCGGAGCGCGGGCCCTCGTCCGTATCGAACATCCGGCGGACCGTCCGGGCAGCTCCCTCTTCATAGCGCGTCTCTTCTACCTCCACTGGAAGAATTTCGTCCGCAAAACGCCCTGCCTCAATGGCCGCCAGCGCCCGTTCGTGAGAACGCAGCGCAAACCGGTCCTGATCTTCCCGTGAAATGCCGTAGCGTTCGGCCACATTCTCCGCCGTAATGCCCATCGAAACGTAGACATCCATATCATCGGCCGACAATACGGGATCGGGCTGAAAAAAGAACCCGGTCATCGGCACCATACTCATCGACTCGACGCCCCCCGCCACGACCACATCCGCCGTGCCCGTACGAATCGCCTGACTCGCCATGGCGACGGTCTGGAGGCCGGAGGAGCAAAATCGATTCACCGTGGCGCCGGGTACTTCGTCCGGCAAGCCCGCTTTCTGTGCAATCAGGCGGCCGACATTCTGGCCTTGCGCGCCCTCGGGAAAGGCGCATCCCATCAATACATCCTCGACGGCGTTTGCTTCGAGTCCTTCGACGCGGTGGACGGCTTCGCGTACGACCGAAGCGCCCATGTGTTCAGGGCGGACATACCGGAGCGCTCCCCGGTCGGCCTTTCCGACGGCAGTACGTACACCGCGGACGATGAAAGCATCCTGCATGGGTTAATTCCTCAACGGCTTTTTCGTCTTCAACATGTGTACAATGCGGGCCTGCGATCTCTTGTCACGGATCAGTTCGAGAAACACACTGCGTTCGAGATCGATCAGGTATTCCTCGTCCACTTCCTGAGGAGCGCTCAACTCGCCTCCGGTCATCACGAAGGCAAGACGTCCCGCAAGAAAGGCGTCGTACTCGGATATGAACCGGCCTTCGACGAATTGCCGCACCATGACCTCCAGCGCAGCGCCTCCGGGCCGCCCAAGCACCCGGATGCGTTGCGGGACAGGAGGACGATACCCTGCGGCGGAAAGGCGCAGTACCTCTTCTCTGGCTACATGGAGCCGCCGATCGTCGTGCATGACGATGCGGGCATGCGGCGCGAGAAAGCCCAGTTGCCGGGCTTCCACAGCACCCGACGAGACGCGGGACATCGCCACCGTCTCGAAAAATTGCCGGATCCAGGCCTGAATCTCGGAAGGATGGTCGTTCGCCGCACGCCGGGACGCCTCTGCCGCCAGACGCATCGTGCCCGTCCCCGCAGGGATCAGGCCGACGCCCAGTTCCACCAGACCGGCATAGCACTCCGCCGACGCCACCTGATTCGGACAACCCATAAGCAATTCGCACCCGCCGCCCAGCACGCGCCCGTGGGCCGCAACGACCACCGGCTTGCGGGCATAGCGCACTTGCTGGATCGTTTCCTGAAATGCCTTGATGTGCCGATCTACCACTTTCATGGCCCTCAGTTTCACGGCGCCCGCCAATTCCATAAGATTCGCACCCACCGAAAAATTGCGCCCCTCGTTGCCTATCACAAGCCCCTTGAGCGAGCGATCCGCTTCGACGTGTTCGATCGCATGCACGACGGCTTCCATCACGCCTTTCCCCAGCGTGTTCGCCTTCGAGCGAAACTCCAGCAACGCGACGCCGTCCCCGACATCGAGCAGCCCGGCGTCGCTCGATTCCCACAGCGTACGCCCTGCCTCCGACCGGATCGAAGCAAGCCCCACATAATCTTCCGGAACAGGATCGGGCGCATATTCCTCGCTTGCCGGCACATAGACCGTACGCGCTCCCGCGTCGTCCCGGTAAAACCCGCCGGCCCGCACGGCATCGTTCACCCAGGCAGGCGCCTCCAGTCCGGCATCGCTCAAATCATTCAGGACCCGCTCCACGCCAATCACGTCCCAGATTTCAAACGGACCCAGTTCCCAGCCGAATCCCCAGCGTACGGCGCGGTCCACATCGGCAGGCCGATCCGAAATTTCAGGAATTCTCCGGGCGGCATACGCCAATAAATCCAGTGTCGTGCCGCGAACGAAGGCTCCGGCGCGTCCCTTAGCCTCGTACAGCGCCCGTAGCCGGTCGCCTGCGGTGCGCAGCTTGCGTATTTTCTTCAGGCCGGGCAGGAGGATGGGCTTGGCGGAAGAATACTCCAGGGTTTCCGGATCCACGGACTTTATTTCGCCATCCTCTTTCCTGTAAAATCCCGCACGGGTCTTCTGCCCAAGCCGTCCGGCCTGCACAAGCCGGCCCAGCAATTCCGGGGGACTGAACGCGGCGCGGCTTTCGTCATCCGCCACGGCCTCGTGCAGATTGCGGGCCACAGCCCAAAGCACATCCAGCCCCACCACATCTGCGGTACGGAACGTGGCGGACCGGGGACGTCCCACCAGCGACCCGGTCAGGGTGTCGATCTCTTCGATCGTGTAGCCCTGCTCCGTAAAAGCCCGGACCGCCTGCATCATGCCGTACACCCCGATGCGATTCCCGATGAAGTAGGGCGTGTCCTTTGCTACGACGATGCTCTTTCCAAGATGAATCCGGCCAAAATGGGCAATGCGGGCAAGAATCTCCGGATCCGTATCCGAAGAAGGGATCAGTTCCAGCAGCCGCAAATAGCGAGGGGGATTGAAAAAGTGCGTGCCGAGGAAAGCGCGCCGGAATGCCTCGCCGCGTCCGGCTGCGATCTGCTCTACGGAAAGCCCGCTCGTATTGGTGGACACGATGGTGCCGGGCCGGATGATCGACTCGACCTGCTCAAACAGGGCGCGTTTGGCATCCAGTTGCTCCACGACTGCCTCGATCACCCATTCCACGCCGGACAGCCGGTCAAGGTGGTCCTCGAAATTGCCGGGCTCGACACGACGCACCGCCGCCTCATCAAAAAACGGGGCCGGTTTGAGGTGGGCGGCTGTTTTCAGCCCCCGCTCGACGATGGCATTCCGGTTTTTCCCTTCCCCGGCCGGCACATCGAACAGAAACACATGCAGGCCTGCATTGGCGAGGTGCGCTGCAATCTGTGCGCCCATGGTCCCGGCGCCCAGTACAGCGGCCTTGCGAAACGGAACATGGGCATGAGGTGGAGCGAATGCGCCCGAAGCACGGTCACCGGCTGCCGTTGAATGTGCGTGCATGAATTAATTCCTTACTGGCTGAAATCGTAATGGACGGCGATCAGTCATCGTGGTCCTGTCTCTCTTTCTCCACAACTACGACGGCTGCGGGCAGATCCCCGTCGCCGTACATCTCCCTGATATCTTCTGCAAATGCTTCTTCGACCTGCCGGCGGCGCACCTTCAGCGTGGGTGTAAGGAGATTGTTCTCCGTCGTCAGCGAAGCGGACACGATGCGAAATCTTTTTATGCGGTTCCATGGATCCATGCCCGTGTTGGCCTCCTCAACCAAATGACGCAGATGCGATTGCACGCCGGGCAGGGCGAGCAACTCCTCCCCCGATATGCCTTCCCCTGCACCGAGGGATCGAGCATAATCCCCCAGCTTGTCCATGTCAGGAAAAACAAGCGCCGTACAATACCGGTATCCGCTGCCCAGAACCATCGCCTCTTCAACCACCGGGTGCGCCCGGAGCCGGTTCTCTATAGGTTGGGGAACCACATATTTCCCGGTCGAGAGCTTGAAAAGAGACTTCTTCCGGTCCGTAATCCGCAGGTATCCCTCCGGTCCAAACTCTCCTATATCGCCTGTATGAAACCATCCTTCCTCGTCGATCACCTCGCTCGTCAAGGCATCGTTCTTGTAGTATCCCTGCATGATGTACGGACCGCGCGTCAGAATCTCTCCATCTTCCGCAATCGTCACTTCCGCTCCCGGAATCATTTCGCCCACCGTACCGGGCTGGACACGCCCTTTCCGGTTAAAGGAAATCACCGGGCTGGTTTCCGTGAGACCGTATCCCTCCAGCACCGTAATGTTCGCCGCAGCGAACAGATTCGTCAGCTTTGCGCCCAGCGCCGCGCCGCCCGAGATAAGAAAGTTTACGCGTCCGCCCAACGCCTTCCGCCATTTGCTGAACAGGAGGCGGTCCGCCACCTTGAGGGACAACGCATGGATTCCGCCCGGCTTCGATAATACGTTATAGCGTTCACCTGTAGACAGCGCCCAGGAAGCAATGGCCTTTTGAATGCCGCTCATGCCGGCAATGCGAGTCGCTACCGCGGCATACACCTTCTCCAGAACCCGGGGCACCGTGGCGAATATGGTAGGCTGCACTTCGGCGATGTGCTGCATAAGGAACTCCTGCGAGGTGAAATACACCGGCGAGCCATGATACACAAAGCCGTAATGAAGCGCTCTGGCGAAGATATGCGTCAACGGTAAAAACGAAATGACCTGCTCGCCATCCTCGCCTGTACGGTAATCCGGCATCCCCGAAAAGGATGTGAGGGCGTTGGCGCTGATATTTTCATGCGTCAGCACGACGCCCTTCGGCTGCCCGGTCGTGCCGCTCGTATAAAGAATGGTGGCTATATCCTCCGGTCCGACCCGAGCGCGCAGCCCCGCAATGGCCTCTGCATTCTCTTGCAGCCGACGACGACCGGATTCCCGCACGGCTTCGAGCGTGTATGCTTCTATGCCATCCGGAAGAGAAAGTCCGTCAGGAATATCCCCTTCCGCTACAATCACCGCAGAAACCGCGGGGCATGCAGACAACGCATCCCGGATTTCTTCCAGATGCTTTCCGCTCGAAACGGCTACCACCTTCGCTTCCGAATGCACCAGAACATACCGGATCTGTTCGGACGCATGCGCGAGGTACAGAGGCACGTTGATCACGCCCGCAAGCAAGCAACCCATGTCCACCACACAGAACGACACGTCGCTCTCCATATAGAGCGCAAGACGATCCCCGTGGGACAAACCCAGCGCAGCAAGACCCAGCGCCGCTTCCTCGGAATGGCGCCGAAATTCGTCCAGCGAAAGAGACTTCCAGCCATCCCCCTCCGGCTGATTGAGCGCCCGGCGATTCACGTACCGGTCCGATGCTTCGTACAACAGATCCGGCAAGGTCTTCCCCAGGGTAAGCGTGCCGCTGCCCGGCGGCGCAATGTATACCTTTTCCAGTTCCGATACGGCGTCTCGCATACCTGTTCCTCGTTCTGATCAAAAAGGGTAACCCGACCGCACTACGTAACCCGAAAGAAAAGAAAAACCGCGACAGGATAAAAGCCCCGTCCGCGCAAGAAATGCGGGATGGAACGAACGTTAAGGAAACAATGATTGGGTCCTGGAGCGCGCAACAAGACCATCCAACGCCGAACCGCAAAATCGCAACCGGGAAAAGGGACCTTGGGACGCGCATTCGAACAAAACATAGGGCCCGGGATATCCTGCAAACTCGCGGCCAACCGCACGTTTATGTTTTGAGAGAAGGCGCGTCCCAAGGTCCTCGCCCATGCGGTTTTGATCAGAGTATCCTGATTACATAAAAAAGGCCGCCCGATGCTCTCGGACGGCCCTATACAAAACGGAGCATTATGCTCGTGTCGTCATTTCTTTCGTAACGTCACATTGCCCACGGCGGCATACAGACGCAGGTCCGGGCCGCCGCCATTGACACTGCCGGAAAAGGATTTTCTGGTCCACTTGCCTTCCACTTTCAGTGGATAATCCGTACGCGCCGATCCTACGGCGCACTCCGCATCGACATCTACCCCTACACTGCCGGCCAGGTACACCATTACATTCCCGGCCCCCGTGCTGAAATCAGAATCTCCATCCGGTTGTTCGGTGATGAACACTTCGATGTTTCCGGCGCCTGCCTTGACAGTGGCTTCGCCGCGTACGGCCCGGACATCCACATTGCCGGCGCCCGTATGCACTTCCAGTTCCTCCCCCACACCTTCGATAACGATATTTCCGGACCCGGATACCACATCGACCGACCCGCTTACCTCACCAATCTCAATGTTACCCGCCCCGGTCACGCCGGAAATGTCTCCGGAAAAGGATCCCAACTCGACAGTGCCTGCTCCCGCCTTGAATTCAATATTGTAATTCTCCGGAATCCTGGCCCGCACCCGAACCGTGAGCCGATCCGTGCTGGAGCGGATACGATTCCAGAAGGTATCTTCATTGTCGAAGCGCGACCCGACGTAGATACCACCGTCCCGTTCCTCGATCTCGAGATCGTGTCGTTCAAAGATAGCCTCGGCCTTTGACCGATCGTCGGTCGTCACCGTCCGTTCCACCTCAATGAGCACTTCCCTGCCGGGCCCGGGGAGTACTGCAACCCGGCCCCGGTCTATGTCCAACTCCAACGTACCACCGGGTCGAACTTTGTAGGAACGCTTGACCGTATCCTTGATATCGATCAAGTCGGGATCGCCGGCATAGGCGTTCGCCGCAATCAGCAGCGCAGCGACCAGCAGGGGCAACTTTCCGGTATATCGGGGGAAGCGTTTCGGCATGGTGCAACCCTCGTCGTTTGGCAGAGCAATTTGTGGGGCATTACTCCGTAATACGGGAAATTTCTCCCGGAGTTACGGAATGTCGCGAAAAATTGCTACGAAACCCCTTCGCGCATGCAGACTCATCAGAACCACACCCTATGCCTCCACCTCCTCCGCCTTTTCGTCCGGCGTACCGGGCGCTGCCGGAACCCCGTCTCCATCGCCGCCCAGCGCCGCCTGCAACTCGGCAAGTTCGGTCTTCGAACCGACGACCACATCCCGGAAACGGCGCTGGCCGGTTCCTGCCGGGATCGGATGCCCCACGATCACATTCTCCTTGAGTCCGTAAAGCGGATCCACCTGGGCCTTGATAGCCGCGTTGGTGAGCACCTTGGTGGTCTCCTGGAATGAGGCTGCCGACACGAACGAATCGGTCGAGAGTGCAGCCTGCGTGATGCCAAGAAGAATCGGCTGCGCCACAGCCGGTTGCGCTTCGCGGGCCTCCGCCTGCTTGAGATCCTGGCGCTTCAGAGCCGAATTCACTTCTCTCATTTGCCTCCGGCTTACGATATCCCCGACCGACAGGTCGGAATCGCCCGCATCGGTGATCACAAACCGGTCGTAGAGACGGTCATTGAGTTCCTCCATGGCGAACCGGTCCACCGTGTCGTCTTCCAGCAATGTCGTATCGCCCGGATCCGACACACGCACCTTCTGCATCATCTGGCGCACAATCACTTCGATATGCTTGTCGTTGATGGTTACGCCCTGCATCCGGTATACTTCCTGTATCTCGTTCACGAGATACTCCTGCACCGCGCGCGGCCCCTTGATGGACAGAATATCCTGCGGGGATACCTGCCCGTCCGAAAGCCGTCCTCCCGCACGCACGAAATCATGCTCGTGCACAAGCATATGCCTCGAAAGCGGCACAAGGTATGTCCGGGTTTCCGAACCGTCGCGGGAAGTCACAACGATTTCCTGTGCGCCGCGCCGGCGCCCCCCAAAACGAACCACGCCGTCGATCTCGGAAACAACCGCCGGATCGACCGGCATCCTGGCCTCGAACAACTCGGTCACGCGGGGAAGACCCCCCGTGATATCGCCCGTCTTGGCAGACTGACGCGGAATCTTCACCATGACCTGCCCGGCCTGGATCTTCTCTCCCTCATCCACCTGAATGCGCGCCCGTACGGGGAGCGTATATTCGCGGTCCGCCTCGTCCTTCCTCTTGACAATGAGGGCCGGGGTCAGCAAGCGCTCGCGACTCTCGGTAATGACTTTTTCCTTGTGGCCGGTCTGCTCATCCGATTCTTCCCGATATGTGGTGCCTTCCACAATATCCTTGAAGGATATCGTGCCGGCGACTTCCGAGAGAATCACACTGTTGTAGGGGTCCCAACTGGCCAGCACACTTCCCTTCTCGAGGATCTCTCCGTCAGAAACCAGCATCTCGGCCCCGTACGGGATCACATACGAAATCAGGCGCCGGCCTGCATCCTTGGGATCAACGATCCATACCTCTCCCTGGCGGGTGAGCACCACATCTTTCTCCCCTTCGCCGCCGTCAAGCGTAACAGTCCGTAGATTTTCGTACACCGCCTTACCGGCGAATTTCGTCTGGAGCGTGCTTTCCGCAGAGATGAGGCTTGCCGTACCTCCGATATGAAAAGTCCGGAGCGTAAGCTGCGTACCCGGCTCTCCAATGGACTGCGCGGCAACCACGCCGACCGCTTCGCCCGTTTCCACAAGGTGTCCCGTGGCGAGATTTCGCCCGTAGCACAAGGCGCACACGCCGCGGCGCGACTCGCATGTCAGGGCCGAGCGTATTTCAACCTCCTCGATCGACGTTTCGGAAATCTGCCGGGCCCGCGGCTCATCGATCATCTCATTGGCGGCAATGATGAGTTCACCGGAAAGCGGATCCCGAACATCGTGCATGGAGACGCGCCCCACGATACGATCTGCCAGCGGCTCGACGATTTCCTCATTATCCTTCAGGGCGGATATCCGGATTCCGCGCAGCGTGCCGCAATCCTCCTGAATGATGGTCACATCCTGGGCGACATCTACCAGACGACGGGTCAGGTACCCGGCGTCAGCCGTTTTCAGCGCGGTATCGGCAAGCCCTTTGCGGGCGCCGTGCGTCGAAATAAAGTATTCGAGGACGGAAAGCCCTTCCTTGAAGTTGGAAATGATCGGGTTCTCGATAATTTCCCCTACCGAACCCACAAGGCTCTTCTGCGGCTTGGCCATGAGGCCGCGCATGCCTCCAAGCTGGCGAATCTGCTCCTTGGAACCCCGCGCGCCCGAGTCCGCCATCATATAAATGGCGTTGAACCCTTCCTTGTCATTCCGAAGGGTTTCAAAAAGCGTTTCGGAAACCCGATTGTTGGTCTTCGTCCAGATGTCGATCACCTGATTGTAGCGCTCGCTCTCGAACATGAAGCCCATTTCGTAATTGCCGCGCACACGATCCACCTCTGACTGCGCGTCCGAGATGATCTTCTCCTTCATGTCCGGCACGATGATATCGGCCAGCGAGAATGTGAGCCCTGCGGTGGTAGCCTGCTCAAAGCCCAACTGTTTGATGTCATCAAGGAAACGGGCAGCCTTTTCGAACCCGCTGGCCTTGAGCACGCGTGCGATAATCGGGCGCAGGTTGCGCTTCGTAAGCACTTCGTTGATAAAACCGACTTCGTCGGGAACCACCTCATTGAAAAGAACCCGGCCCACCGTCGTCTCCTCCACCTTTCCAGGTGCTATGCGCACATGGATACGGGCATGCATAGCAAGCTGCTCCTGGTCATACGCCTGCCGCACTTCCGCAACGCTCGCGAATCGCATGCCGTCTCCTTTCCGGTCCGACCTCATTTTCGTGAGGTAATACAAACCAAGAACCATGTCCTGCGTGGGCACGGCCACCGGACCGCCGTGGGCGGGACTGAGAATGTTGTGGCTCGAGAGCATGAGCACCCAGGCCTCCAGGCAGGCGTCATGGCTGAGCGGGGCATGCACCGCCATCTGATCCCCATCGAAATCGGCATTGAAGGCCGTACATACCAGCGGATGCAACCGGATGGCTTTGCCCTCGATGAGAATCGGCTGGAATGCCTGTATGCCCAGGCGGTGCAACGTCGGAGCCCGGTTCAGCATCACAGGACGCCCTTCGATCACCTTCTCGAGAATATCCCAGACGTCCGCGGTGCGCCGGTCCACCACTTTTTTCGCACTCTTGACCGTCTTGACGATACCCCGCTCAATGAGCTTGCGAATGACGAAAGGTTTAAACAGTTCGACCGCCATCTCTTTCGGCAAGCCGCACTGGTGTATATCGAGCTCGGGACCCACGACGATAACCGACCTGCCCGAATAATCCACGCGCTTGCCGAGCAGGTTCTGCCGGAACCGCCCCTGCTTACCCTTGAGCATATCGCTAAGCGACTTCAGGGCCCGGTTCGAATCACTGCGGACGGCGTTGGCCTTCCGGCTGTTGTCAAACAACGAATCGACCGCTTCCTGCAGCATGCGCTTCTCGTTGCGCAGAATGACTTCAGGGGCCTTGATGTCGATGAGTCGTTTCAGGCGGTTATTGCGGATGATAACACGGCGGTACAGATCGTTCAGATCGGAAGTGGCAAACCGTCCGCCCTCGAGCGGAACCAGGGGACGCAGTTCCGGCGGAATAACCGGAATAACCCGCATGACCATCCACTCAGGCCGGTTTTCGAGCCGCGTGTTAGCGTCACGAAACCCTTCGACGACTGCAAGGCGCTTCAGGGCATCGGCCTTGCGTGCCTGACTTGTCTCCGTCTTGATCTGGGTACGAAGTTTTTGCGACAGAGACGACAGATCCAGGCGCCGCAGGATCGTCTCCACGGCCTCGCCCCCGATTCGAGCGATGAATTTGTTCGGGTCGTCGTCGGAAAGCCGATTGTTGTCTTCCCGTATCTGGTACAGAATGTTGAAATACTCGTCCTCGTTCAAGAGCTGGTTTTCCTCGACACCATGCTCTGCCGCACTTCCAGGCTGGATGACGACATAGTTCTCATAATAGATGATTTTCTCAAGGTCTTTCGACTTCAGACCAATGAGGTGGCCGATCTTGTTCGGCAGCGTCTTGAAATACCAGATATGCACGACGGGCACACTAAGCGTAATATGCCCCATGCGCTCGCGGCGCACTTTTTTCTGCGTCACTTCCACGCCGCAGCGGTCGCAGACGATGCCCTTGTAGCGGATGCGCTTGTACTTGCCGCAATGGCACTCCCAGTCCTTGACGGGCCCGAATATTTTCTCACAAAAAAGGCCGTCCTTTTCCGGCTTGAAAGACCGGTAATTGATGGTTTCGGGCTTGAGCACTTCTCCATGAGACCGCTCCAGCACACTTTCCGGGCTGGACAGACTTACGGTGATTCGGCTGAAATGCTTCCTGATCTGCTGCGTCTTTCCGTAGGGCATATTGGCTCTTTCGCAATTCTGAATGCTGGAAGGGGCCGCGGCCCCTTTCCGTGCAGGACGGCTACAGTGCGTGGTCAATCAAGGCGGACTTCGAGGCCAAGTCCCTGAAGTTCTCGAACAAGCACCTGAAAACTCTCCGGCATACCGGCTTCGGGCATGTTCTCCCCCTTTACGATCGACTCGTACGCCTTCGACCGCCCCTGGACATCATCCGACTTGTAGGTCAGCATCTCCTGCAAGGTGTGAGCAGCCCCGTAGGCATACAGCGCCCACACCTCCATCTCTCCAAGGCGCTGGCCGCCAAGCTGCGCCTTACCTCCCAGCGGCTGTTGCGTAATAAGGCTGTACGGTCCAATGCTGCGAGCATGAATCTTGTCCTCCACAAGGTGACTCAGCTTCAGCATATAGATGTAGCCCACAGTGGTTTTTTCATCGAACGCATTGCCGGTGCGTCCATCGTAAAGCTGGGCGCGCCCGTCGATCGGCAGGCCCGCTTCCTCGAGTTTAGTCCGGATGTCGTCCATCTTCGCCCCGTCAAAAATGGGCGTCGCGAACGAAGTACCGAGCTTTTTGCCGGCCCATCCGAGAAGTGTCTCGAATATCTGACCGAGGTTCATGCGGGAAGGCACGCCAAGCGGATTCAGCACGATATCGACCGGCGTTCCGTCCTCGAGGAACGGCATATCTTCCACGGGAACGATACGGGCAACCACCCCCTTGTTTCCGTGGCGACCGGCCATCTTGTCCCCCACCTGTACCTTACGCTTGCGCGCGACATACACCTTCGCAAGTTGCACGATGCCCGGGGGAAGCTCGTCTCCCATCTGCACCTGATGCTTGTCCCGCTTCATTTCGCCGTCAATGCGACTGCAGGCACGCGCATAATTGCGAAGCAGTTGACGAATGCGCTCGTTGGTTTCCTGATCGTTCGTCATGTCCTTGCCGGGAGCAAGCTGATCAGGCGTAATATCCTTCAGTGCCGTCTTCGTAAACTTTGCCCCCTTCGAAAGCAGCACAGCGCCTTCACGGTCTTCCACGCCGGCGGATGACTTCCGGCCCACGATCCGGAAGAATTTCTCCCAGAACAACCTGTCGAGTTCTTCTTTTTTGCGATCGAACCGCGCCTCGATCTCGGCAAGGCGCTTCCCTTCCAGTTTCTTCGAGGCGGAATCCAGTTTGCGCCGGCCAAACAGTTCCGTAGCAATTACCACGCCCTTCATACCCGGGGGCGCCGTAAGGGAGGCGTCTTTTACATCCCCGGCCTTGTCGCCGAAAATGGCGCGGAGCAGTTTTTCCTCCGGTGTGGGATCCGTTTCGCCCTTGGGGGTGATCTTTCCCACAATGATATCGCCGGCATTCACCTCGGCGCCTACGCGAATGATTCCTCGCTCATCAAGGTCCTTTGTGGCTTCTTCCGAGACGTTCGGAATCTCGCGGGTAAGCTCTTCCTCGCCGCGCTTCGTATCGCGCACCTGCAACTCGAATTCCTCGATATGTATCGACGTGTATACATCCTCGGTTACGAGCCGCTCGGACAACACGATAGCGTCCTCGAAATTGTAGCCGCGCCAGGGCATGAAGGCAACCAGCACATTTTTGCCCAATGCAAGCTCTCCGTTTTCCGTGGCAAACCCATCCGTCAGCACCGTACCCGCGGAGACGCGCTGTCCTTTGCTGACGATCGGTTTCTGGTTGACACTGGTGTCCTGGTTCGTTCGACGGAACTTCACCAACTGGTACTCACGCACGGATTCTTCGAAATTCAGATCCGCATTTTCCATGTTCTGATCATAGCGTACCACGATGCGCATGGCGTCGACATATTCAACGACACCCTCGCCTTCCGCAACGAGCACCGCGCGCGAATCTTTCGCCACGCGTCCTTCAAGACCCGTGCCGACCAGAGGAGCCTCGGCACGCAACAGGGGAACGGCCTGGCGTTGCATGTTCGACCCCATAAGCGCGCGATTGGCGTCATCGTGCTCGAGAAAAGGAATCAGACTTGCCGCGGGAGACACGATCTGGTTCGGCGCCACATCCATATATTCGACGCGGCTCGGCGGCACGATGGGGAAATCACCCCGGTGGCGGCACTTCACGTAGTCATTGACGAAATTGCCCTTTCCGTCGATCGGGGCATTCGCCTGGGCAATGACTGCGTTGTCTTCCTCCTCTGCGGAAAGAAAACGAATTTTCTTCGTCACCTTGCTGTTTTCAACGACCCGGTACGGCGTTTCGATGAAGCCGAAATCGTTGATGGTGGCATGTACGCAAAGCGAGGAAATCAGGCCGATATTCGGCCCCTCGGGCGTCTCGATAGGACACAACCGCCCGTAGTGCGTGTAATGCACGTCGCGGACTTCGAAACCGGCGCGTTCACGCGTCAGGCCACCCGGTCCCAGTGCTGACATGCGGCGCTTGTGCGTCAATTCGGCCAGCGGATTCGTCTGATCCATGAACTGGCTGAGCTGATTAGTCCCGAAAAAGGTGTTGACCACACTCGAAACCGTGCGGGCATTTACCAGATCCTGCGGCGAAAACTTGTCTGCGTCGCGCAGGTTCATGCGCTCCTTGATCGTACGAGCCATGCGGGCAAGACCCAGCGAGAACTGGGTTGCAAGCTGTTCACCCACGGTACGCACCCGGCGATTGCCAAGGTGGTCGATATCGTCTACACTGCTCTTGCCGTTCTGAAGATTAACCAACTCACGGATAATCGCCACGATGTCGTCGGGCGTCAACGTCAACGTATCCGAAGGCGTGTCGAGATTCAGGCGGCTATTAATGCGGTACCGGCCCACCTCCCCAAGGTCGTAACGCTTTTCACTGAAGAAGAGCCGGTCCAGAATGCCCCGCGCACTTTCCAGATCGGGCGCTTCGCTGCCTCGAAGCTGCAGGTACATATATTCCAGCGCCTCAGCATACGAATGGGCAGGATCCTTCCGCAGGGTTTCGATCAGCGTGGACTTGTCGAGTTGCTCCTGTTCATCCTTCTTAAGCAGCCAGACGGTCTTTACGCCCGCGTCCTTCAGTTTTGCGTAATCTTCCTCCTGCAGTACATGGTCTGCGGGAAGAATAATCTTGCGATTTTTCTTCTCCTCGAGAATCTCCCCGGTGTCCTCATCCACGATCTCGTGCACTTCCTCGACAGTAATCGAAGCAGCCAGATTACGACCGATCCACTTGCCGAACAATCGCTTCGTCGAAACATCTCCCTCGTCAGCGAGATCGAATATCCTCAGGATTTCATCGTTGGATGAGTGCCCCAGTGCACGCAAAAGCGTCGTAACCGGAAGTTTCTTCTTCCGATCGATATAAGCCCACATCACATTGCTTACATCGGTCGAAAATTCAATCCAGGAGCCGCGGAAGGGTATTACGCGGGCTGAAAAAAGCTCGGTGCCGTTGGGATGAATGCTCAACCCGAAAAACACCCCGGGGCTACGGTGCAACTGGGAAACAACGACACGCTCCGCGCCATTGATGACGAAGGTGCCCTGCTGTGTCATGAACGGCAGGTTGCCGAGGTACACCTCCTGCTCGATCGCCTCTTCCGGTTCATCCTCGTCCTCGTCTTCCTTGCTCGAAAGGCGAAGCCGCGCCTTCAGCGGCACGGCATAGGTCAGCCCCTGCGCGATACACTCCGATACCGAATGCTTCGGAGCATCCAGTTCGTAGTCTATGAATTCGAGGGTATACCGCTCACGGCTGTCCTGAATCGGAAAATGCTCCCTGAAAACCCCCTGGAGTCCGATATCCTTTCGTTCTTCCGGCGATACATCGGGTTGCGCAAAATCCGCGAACGACTGGAGCTGGATATCCAGAAAATCCGGGTATTCGTGTATGGTCGGAATGCGGGCATAGGATATGCGCTTGCTTTGGGTTGCTTGACCGTTCGTATGGGGCATGGATGGAGTGGCTGGAAGGGAGAAAAACGTGTCGAACGATAACGATGCAAAGGATGCATGACGCGCAAGGCGCCATGCCCTTCGCGTTTACTTGAGTTCGACTTCGGCGCCTGCTTCTTCAAGCTTGGTCTTTATCTCCTGCGCTTCGTCTTTGCCAACCGCTTCCTTCACGGTGTTCGGTGCGCCGTCCACAAGTTCCTTCGCCTCCTTGAGGCCAAGGCCGGTGAGGCTGCGTACCTCCTTGATCACGGCAATCTTGTTGCCGCCGATGCCCTTCAGCACGACATTGAATTCCGTTTGCTCTTCGGCGCCGGCTGCCCCGTCGCCTCCGGCGGCGGGTCCGGCTATAACTGCCGCAGCTGCTGCAGCCGGCTTGATACCGTACTCCTCCTCAAGAAGCGTGGCCAGGTCATTGGCATCCTTGACCGTGAGGTTAACAAGTTCTTCTGCAATTTTTTTGATGTCCGCCATGTTGGATTCGTTCTCCTGCGAGCAGTCTCTGCCGCCGTACTCCGGCAACTGTGCCGCACATTAAGGATGGATGGTGAAAGTGACGATGATTGTTTCCGAGCCGGGCATGACGCACGGTCATGCGGCGCGATCTGCGATTTCACGAATCGCGGCAACAAGGTTGCGGGCAGGCGCCTGCACCTTGCCGACCACATTCGAAACAGGAGCAAGCAACAAACCGACTACGTCGCCTATGAGCTCGTCTTTCGACTTGAGCGATGCCAGTACATCCAGCGAGCCCTCCCCGTAAAAAGCGCCATCTATGTAAACGGCTTTGACTTCAGGGCGAATCGCTGATTCATCTTTCAGAAAATCCCGGATGACCCGGGCCGGCGCCGACGGCTCCCCGCCGAATGCGATAGCAGTAGGGCCTTTCAGGTATTCCAGCAATTCGCTATACGCAGGGCGCTCCTCCATTGCGAGGCGCACCAGGGTATTCTTATACACCTTGAACGACACGCCTGCATTGCGGAAACGATTGCGCAAATCGTTTGCCTGGCTGACCGTCAGCCCGGAATAATTGGTCAGGTAAATGATCGTGTTTGCGTCGAGCATTTCCGCGATCTCCGCAACGACCGTTTCCTTCTGTGTTTTTGTCATGGGCATGTCGGCGCCTCGCTATCTCGATCGGTTGCTTTCGGGCTGTCCGGCATAAACCGGCTATGCTACTTGTAATCGGGAACAGGGATGAACCGGCGAAAAGCGCTATCGCAGCGCACTCACGACCTGGATACGATCCAGCGGGATCGGCGGCCCCATCGATGTCGAGATCGAAGCGGATCGGACGTACGTACCCTTCGCCGAGGCGGGACGCAACCGAAGCACTTCCTTGAGAAACACCTCCGCATTTTCCCGGAGATGATCTGCGGAAAACGAAACTTTGCCGATCGGTGTATGCAGATTTCCGGATTTGTCCACGCGAAAGTCGATTTTACCCGCCTTGACCTGTTGCACAGCCGGACCGACATCCATAGTGACCGTACCGCTTTTAGGGTTAGGCATAAGCCCTCTGGGTCCCAGTACGCGCCCGAGCTTGGCGACATCACGCATCACATCAGGCGTAGCAACCACCACATCGAAATCGGTCCATCCCTTCTTCTGGATACGTTCGATAAGGTCATTCAGGCCTACATAATCGGCGCCGGCCTCTCTGGCCTCTTCCTGTTTGCCCTCGCTGGCCAGGACAAGCACGCGCACCTCCTTGCCTGTGCCGTGCGGCAGCGCCGCCGTACCCCGCACCATCTGGTCGGCATGGCGCGGATCGACCCCGAGCCGCAGGTCGATATCGACTGATTCGTCGAATTTGGCGGCGCCCGTCTTCGCAATCAGGGCACAGGCATCTTCGAGCGTGAAGGGACCTCCCGCCTCCTTGACCACCTCAGCCGCCTGCCGGTAACGTTTTCCTTTTTTCGCCATCCGATTCTGTAGCGGACGTAGTGTTTGTATCAACGATGATGGAATGCGACGGGTGCAGGAACCCTGCCCCGATCCTGCAAAAGGGCCTTATTCAGGAGGGCCCGCCTTCGACGCGTACCCCCATGGAACGCGCCGTACCGGCTATCATGGAAGCCGCCTTGTCCATGTCGAATGCGTTGAGATCCTCCATTTTCTGCTCGGCAATCTTGCGGCAATCCTCCCAGGTCACGGTTCCCACTTTTTGCCGCAGGGGATCTCCGGATCCCGACGGGATATTCGCAGCAGTCTTCAGAAGCACTGCCGCAGGGGGGCTCTTGACGATGAAGCTGAAGGTTTTGTCGGTATATACCGTGATCACAACAGGAAGAACAAGCCCCATCCTGTCCTTCGTCGCCGCATTGAACTGCTTGCAGAACTCCATGATGTTCACCCCTTTCTGCCCCAACGCAGGACCTATCGGGGGGGCCGGATTCGCCTGTCCGGCCTTGATCTGAAGCTTGATGTACCCGTCGATCGGCTTGGCCATACTGTAAAGCGCGGTGCAAACGCCGGAAAAATCGTACGTACCTGTTCGTTACGCCCGGCTCCCGCTTCTGTTAATTACGGCAACAAAACTCAGCCCGACATTATCGGAAATTTTTGGGAAATATTCCACAAAAAACGCGGAACGCGCGCATAGGTTCTAATATTATTCATAATCAGATTATCCTATCGCACGTTAATCGTCCCGCTCCACCTGGAGATAATCCAGTTCCAGGGGCGTCTTGCGCCCAAAAATGGATACCATGACCTTGACTTTCATTTTGTCGGGATACACCTCCTCGACAAAACCGCTGAAATTGTTGAACGGGCCGTCCACCACCTTTACGAGATCCCCGTTCTTGAACGGCATCTCCGGCTGTTCGCCCGCCTCCCGGACCTCGTTCATTTTGCCCATGATCCGGTTTATCTCATCGGGCCGAAGCGGCGTGGGCTCGTCGCCTGTGGTCAGAAAACCAATCACCGAGGGAAGATTGGAAATGACATGCTGTAACTCGGTGTCCAGAGCGATATGCAGCATCACATATCCCGGAAAGAACGTCTTCTCGCGCGTACGCTTCTTGCCGCTGCGCATCTCGAAAACGGTCTCGGTAGGAATCATCACCTCATTGATTCTGTCCTGCAGATTGAGACGCTCGATCTCCTTTTCGAGATATTGCTTGACCTTTTTTTCGTGGCCCGAAAACGTGCGCAGCACGTACCATTTGCGGATTATTTCCTTTTCCTTGACCATCTTTCCTGTACCTGAGAGAAATTTCTCGACGAGATATGCCTCGGCGCGACCGGATCAGCTATATATGAACTCCAGCGCCCGGCTGATGATCTGATCGGCTCCCCAAATGTACAGGGAAATGATCATCGTCGCCAACAGGGTAATCAGCGTGTTGCTGATCAGCTCGTTACGCGCAGGCCAACTGACCTTGCGCATCTCCTTGCTTACGTCGCCCAGATATTCGGCCACCTTCATATTTGATCCTGGTTAACGGCGTGTCACGCCATGAATGTTGCGGGCACGGGCGGCAGGACTCGAACCTGCAGCCTGCGGTTTTGGAGACCGCTGCTCTGCCAATTGAGCTACGCCCGTGTGTACGGCGATGGTTCCTGCTGCATGATTCGTATGCGAAAAATGGCGTTGCATCGCATGAGCCGCCTATCGGATTTGAACCGATGACCCCTTCCTTACCATGGAAGTGCTCTACCACTGAGCTAAGGCGGCCGAAACCGGCATGCGCTTGCTGGAGCGGAAGACGGGATTCGAACCCGCGACCCTCAGCTTGGAAGGCTGATGCTCTACCATCTGAGCTACTTCCGCTACGATACATCATACGGTACTCCGGCCCGGAAGGTGCACCGCACGGGCGCCCCGTCCTGTAAAGCCGTCGAACGCAAAAGGGTGGGCAGGGGAGGATTCGAACCTCCGAACCCTGAGGGAGCAGATTTACAGTCTGCCGCCTTTGACCACTCGGCAACCTGCCCGGTACTGCCGGAGAACATGCCCCGAAAAGGTCCTTTCAAAAACACCTGTTCAAATGAAGAGCTGGCGAAGGGACTCGAACCCCCAACCTGCTCATTACAAGTGAGCTGCTCTACCGGTTGAGCTACGCCAGCTTCGCCGCCTTCCGAGCGACTCCAGTCTTTCAAATTACGTATTTGCGGCACATGGTGTCAACCTGCATGCCGCAAACAGGGGCTGCATATCCCGTAGTAACCTCAAAGTTTCCTTACCGGCGTTTGCTCACCGCATTTTCGCCTGATTTCCTTGACGAACGCTTCTTGCGAACATATCGGCGTACCCCGCCCGCGAGCAAGGCCAAACCGATCAGGCACAGGACAACCCGCCCGTAATCCCGAAGCCAGAGGCCGACTTGCTGCCAGTTATCCCCCACGGCGTATCCGGCCCAGACAATCAGAAATACCCACGCCAGGGCGCTCAGCGCAGCTATCGCCGCAGTGCGCAAACCGTCAAGGCGGGCCATGCCAACCACAAGCCCGACGACTCCGCGAAGCCCCGCCAGAAACCGGTTGGCCGCCACAAGGCCATACCCCCAGCGGTCCAATTGACGCCGGGCCCCGTCAATGCTCTCCGGTGGGACCCATCGAAGCCAGCGTGATCGCAGCACGGCATCGCCAACCAGATACCCGATAAAATACATCGTCATAAACCCCATCACGCTGCCCAGCGTCGCTACGCCGACCACAAGCAAAAAATGCAACTTGCCGATGCCCACGAGATATCCGCCGAACACCACCGCCATGTCACCGGGCACAGGAGGAAGCACATTCTCCGCATAGGCAACCAGCAAAATACCGGTATAGGCCCATGCCGGGGACAACCCGTCCAACCAGATCACCAGATCCTGCAGCAGATCACCCATGCCGGTCCATTGCTACGATTGTGCACACCGCAAACGCAGACACTCCTTCCCCCCTTCCTATAGCATCCATTTTCTCATGGGTCGTGGCCTTCACGGAAACAGCACCCTCATCCACGGAAAGACAATGGGCAATGATCGCGCGCATCCGGGAGATGTAAGGCTGAAGACGCGGGCGTTCAAGCACGACCGTGGCATCGATGTTATGCGTCCGGTATCCGGCTTCCGAGAGCTTGCCGGCCACCCTGCCAAGCAGATCGGCGCCCGCCATACCTGCCCAGCGCGCATCCGTATCGGGAAAGTGGCTACCTATATCCCCGAGCGCCGCAGCACCCAACAGCGCATCGGCTACGGCGTGCAGGAGCACATCGGCATCGGAATGCCCATCGAGTCCCTTGTCGAAAGGGATCTCCACTCCCCCGATAACCAGGGGGCGGCCTTCGACCAGGCGGTGCACATCGTATCCGAAACCGATCCTCATGTGTCTGCAAACGACGTGCGTTCGAAGGAAGACTGAATGATCCCGGCCAGCTCGTAGTCCGCCGGCGTGGTCACCTTGATATTCAATGCACTACCCTCCACCAGAACCACCGGCCGGCCGATATCCTGGACAAGCGCCACATCGTCCGAAGCATCGCGTTCCTCGCTGCGAGCCGCACGGTGCGCTTCTTCAAGCCAGTCCCGGCGAAATGCCTGCGGCGTCTGCATACGGCACAGCCGCTCCCTGTCGACGGTTTCTGCAAATACGCCCCGGGATACTGCACGCAGTGTATCTGCAACAGGCAGCGCAAGGGATGCTGCGCCCTCCTCAAGGGCTGCGGAAATCACCGCGTCGATGCACTCTGCGGGGACAAAGGGGCGTACTGCATCGTGCACAAGCACAATATCCATATCGGAAGATACGGATCCGATGGAAGGCGCAGCATCGAGCGCTGCCGCAACAGAGGCCTGCCGGCTGGCCCCGCCTGATATCACGGTATGAATCTTCCGAAATCCGCGGGTATGCAAATCCGAGGCCAGCCAATCCGCGTCCCCCGCCGGAGCGGCCACCACGATATAATCAACCCGGGGGTGCCTTTCAAATACACGGAGTGTTTGCACCAGAAGAGGCACACCCCCGAGATTCCGATATTGCTTGCGTGAGCCGCCCATGCGCACGCCGCGGCCCGCAGCCGGAACGAGTACGGTAACGATAGGCAATACTTTCTTCACAGAGATCTCCGTATCCACAGACAGATATGTGCCGGCTCACCGCTAAAACACAGGCGACGCGCCGGATCACAATATGAGCATGGCGTCTCCAAAGGAGAACAGGCGATACTTCTCTTCTATCGCAAGCCGGTAGGATTCCATGATAAAATCATAGCCGGCAAATGCCGCTGTGAGCATGAGAAGCGTACTTCCAGGTTGGTGAAAGTTCGTGAGCAACCGCTCAGTAATTCTGAATTTATAGGGCGGGCAGATGAATTTATCGGTCCATCCGCTGCCGGCCTTGCACAAGTACGAAGCGGAAAGACTCGACTCAATAGCCCGAACTACGGTCGTACCGACCGCCGTTACCGTATTGTCCGCGGACAACAGCGCCTCGTTCACAGCGCCGGCGGTTTCCTCCGAGATCAGAAAGCGCTCCGAATCCATCCGGTGCTTGGTCAGATCTTCCACTTCAACCGGACGAAAGGTGCCCAGTCCGACATGCAGCGTAGTGGGTACGATCCTGACCCCTTGCGCACGCAGCGTTTCGATCAACTCCGGGGTAAAATGCAGCCCCGCCGAAGGAACAGCGACCGCTCCCCGGTTCTCCGCAAAAATGGTCTGATAGCGATCCCGATCCCGATCCTCGACATCGCGCTTCACGTAAGGCGGCAAAGGGGTCTGTCCGATTTCGTCTATCTTTGCATAGAGATCCCGGTTTGTCCCCTCGAATACAAAGCGGATGGTTCGCCCCCGCGAGGTCGTATTGTCAATCACTTCGGCAATCAGCCCCCCGTTGAAATACAACTTGTTGCCGATGCGAATCTTCCGTGCGGGATCGACAATGACATCCCACAACCTGCTTTCGGGGTTCAACTCCCGAAGCAGGAACACCTCGATTTTCGCTCCTGTCTTTTCCTTGTTCCCGTACAGACGAGCCGGGAAAACCTTCGTGTCGTTTACAACAACGACGTCGCCTTCCCTGAAGTACTGCGGGAGATCACTGATATGCCGGTGCTGGACCGTCCTGTTTGTACGATCAAGCACCATGAGGCGAGCCGCATCGCGCGGTTCGGCAGGGTACTTTGCTATGTGCTCCCTGGGATAATTGTACTTGAAATCCGATAGCTTCATACGGGATGTACATACAGGAAGGAACGGGAACGCGCCCCAAACGCCCGAACGGGCGTGGTGTTTCCAACGCAGCACGGGTGCGTTGTACATCCGCTGATTTCAACGACATCGTTATGATATCCTGTACGCACGAACATGAAGCGCTGATCGAAGTGGAATTAATCAGAGTATCCTTCACTCAATAATGATGTTTTTGATATTTTGGCAAGGTCCGCATTGCCCCTTTGCGGCACTGTTATTTCTTTGTTTGTGCGCTCTCCCGTTTTCTTTCCGGCCGTGTTCCGACGCACGTCATACCTGCTCCCCTGTCTCACCACGCTGCTCCCTGCGGTACTGGCGCTCGCCGTCTTTCTTGCCGCCTGCGACCAGGGTTTTACCCCACCCGAAGATCCCCTGACCGGCACCCTCGTCGTAGACATCACCTACGAAAATCACCCCGAAACCTGGCCCCCCACCGAGGAGATTTACGAACTGCTGTTCGTGGCCCTGCGGTTCGTTCCAAAAGATACTGCCGACTTTCTGCAACTCAACCGGCTTATTTTCAGCGAGCGTCTGCAGTTTCATGTGGAGCGGCAAACCGTGATGCTCGACAGTGTCAGAACGGGGGTTTACCCCTACTCCGGGGTTGCCCACAAATACAGCCCTGATCTGTTCGCCTGGCGACCCATCGGCCTTGTGGAAGAAGGTGGGGGTATCTTCGTCATCTCTCCCGGGGAAACCACCCGGGTCTCCGTATCGGCCGATTTCCTCAATCCGCCTCCATTCCCTCCGCCTGAGATTGAAATCCAATGAACATCCTTAAAACATGCTGGAGCGTCGCAGTCTGCCTGTGCATGTTGTGGATACTGGCCGGAACGAATGCGGTCAGGGCACAGGATGGCGCCGTGGCCGGCCGCGTGACCGGCGCCGAGGGCGATTCCTTGCCGGGCGTTAATGTCGTGCTCCTCGAAACGACGTATGGAGACGCCACAGCGACAGACGGAACATACCGTATCCAGGCAGTGCCGGCCGGAGCTTACCGCATACAAGCCTCCAGCATAGGATTCGCGACGGAAATCCGGCAAATCGAGGTGATGGCGGACGAAACGATTCTTGTCGATTTCGTCCTCGAGCCCATCGCGATAGAGTCCCGGGAAATCGTCGTCACCACCACGCGCCGCACTGCAGACGCCAGGAATATCCCCGCCAGCGTAAGCGTGCTCACCGCCGACGATCTGATAGTCCGCAACGTACTGGCGCTGGACGACGCGCTGCAATACGTCCCCGGCGTACAACTGACCGGCAACGAGGTGAATATCCGGGGTTCGTCGGGATTCTCATACAACACGGGAAGCCGGATCCTGCTGCTCGTGGACGGCATGCCCATGTTGAGTCCCGACGCGGAACGTATTCCGTTTGAACTGATCCCGATACATCAAATAGAGCGGATCGAGGTACTCAAGGGACCCGGCTCGGCACTATACGGGGGTGGGGCGCTTGGCGGAATCATTCACATCCTCACGAAAACATACCCTTCCAAACCCGAAACGTTTGTTGAAACCTACGGAGGAGCGTACCAACCAGCACACCACGCTATATGGCGCCGGCAGTGGGAGGCGTCAAAGAAACCCAGGCCACTGGGCGGCATCGCAATCAACCATGCCCGCCCCTTAAGCTCGAATACGGGCTTATGGACCAGCCTGACCTACCGGTACGATGCAAGCCACCTGAATATGAACAGTTCCCGAAGCCTGCAGGGGTTCTCCAAATTCACCTGGCGCACTTCCCCCGATTCCCATGTAAATATCCTCGCGGGAGTCAACCGAAAAACGAGTGACACCTTCATCTACTGGAATGGCGCCCGCGATGCACTGAATCCGGGCAGTACCAACCTCGGCAGTTCCATCTCCTCGTCAGGAACAACCGATAATCGAACGCAGCACGTCAGCCTGATGCCGGCATATACGAACGCGCTCTCCACCAGCATACTTCTTCAGGCAAAAGCACGCCTGTTCGGCATATTTATCCAGCCGCTCGACGACGAGAAAAAGCCGAAGCCGCTATCGAAAGGAACGATCGGGTTCAGGTACGGCGGCGAGGTGCAACTCGACTACGAACCGGCTCCGGGACGATATATCATTGCCGGCATCTCTGGTGACGCCAACTTCACGAATTCAAGTTTTACCGGTGACAACGCGCCCCGCAGCCAACCCGAAGTGGCGGCGTTCACGCAATGGGAAGAAGAAATCGGGCGGATCAAAATCACTGGCGGCCTGCGCTTCGATACGTACCGCATCCGGCAGGGCGAAACCCTGCACAAGCTCAGTCCGCGCACCAGCGCAACGATCAGTATAGGATCGTCGTGGACCGCCCGGCTTGCCTACGGCGAAGGATTCAGAGCGCCCAGTGTGCTGGAACGATTCGTCGAAAGCAGTGACCACCTGCCTATCGTATCGAATCCGGACCTCAAGCCCGAAATCAGCCGGAGCTACGAGATCGGAATACGGGGGCAGCCCTTGTTTGGCGGTGCACCGCTATTCACTATCGATGCGGCCCTGTTTCTGAGTCAGTACCGGGAAATCATCGAACCGAAGTTTACGCCGGAAGAACGCGCTTTCCGCTTCACAAATTTCACGAGAGCACGTATCGGAGGCGGCGAGCTGGAATTGCGTGCGCACATACTGCCCGGGCGCGCCTCACTGCATGCGGGTTACACGTATCTCGATGCGCAGGACCTCGAAACAAAAGAATCGCTTGCATTTCGCTCAGCCCATCTCCTCAAGACCGGGGCTACCTTAACGGTCGGGCCGATTGAATCCGGCGCGGATCTGCGGCTGGCGTCCGCTCCGGAACGGGTCGATTCCGACTTTGCCCGGTTCATTGCCGATGCAGAATTGAGCAGTCCCATTCAGGTCATGGATGTGCGAATCGGCTCATCCTGGCGCAGGATCCGGGTCACGCTGCATGTCCGAAATGCACTCAATTACCACTACCTCTCGCGGCCTGCGCTTCTCGGCGCCCCAAGACACGCCTTGCTGCAAATCTCGACCCGGATGTGACGCCGGTCGGCGGCGTATCGCGAAGGAAACGTTATTTCCTCATTCCGCAAGCAGCGCCTGGGCCCGGGCCAGCACATTTTCGGCGGTGAAGCCGAATTTCTGCATGGTTACGCCGCCCGGCGCGGACGCCCCGAACCCTGTCATCCCGATCGCGGCCCCTTCAAGGCCTACATAGCGTTCCCAGCCTGTCGTCACACCAGCTTCCACTGCAAGACGTTTGCGAACCGCACGGGGGAGCACCTCTTCCCGGTATGCCGCCGGTTGTCGCTCGAAGAGTTCCCACGAAGGCATGCTGACCACCTGCACCGCTACCCCCGTCTCCCGGAGCATCGCTGCCGCCGCCACCGCGTGCTGCACCTCACTTCCCGTTCCGATCAGCACGATGTCAGGCGTTCCCTCGCAAGCAACCACGACATAGGCGCCTCGACGGAGCCCCTCGCCAGTCCCTTCAAGCACCGGCAACCCCTGCCGGGTAAGGATCAATGCGAGGGGACCGTGCTTCCACTCAACAGCCAGTTTCCAGGCCGCAGCTGTCTCGGCGGCGTCGGCGGGACGAATCACTGTCAGGTTGGGCATGGCCCGCAGAGACATAATATGTTCTACGGGTTGATGCGTCGGGCCATCCTCTCCGAGACCGATGGAATCATGGGTAAAAATGTAGAGGACAGGCAACTCCATGAGTGCGCTCAGGCGCACGGCGGGCCGCATGTAGTCGCTGAATATCAGAAACGTTGCGCAATACGGCCGTACGGCGCCATGCAATGCAATCCCGTTACAGGCCGACGCCATAGCGTGCTCTCTGACCCCAAAACGCAGGTAACCGCCCATCGGCGATGTCTTCTGGAAATCCTCACGATCCTTCACTGCCGTATTGTTAGAGGGGGTGAGGTCGGCGGAACCGCCGATGAGAAACGGCACGGAAGGAGCCAACTCATTCAGGGCCTTTCCACTTGCAGCCCGCGTGGCCTGTACGGCCCCTACCTCAGGAGTCTCCACACGCGTTGCCCACCCTTCCTCCGGAGAGCCGTTGCGCCATGCATCGAATATCTCCGCCTGCCCGGGATGGCGATCCCGATAAGCGGCAAGCCGATCTTCCCACGCAGCATAGGCAGCATGCCCGGCTTCCAACGACGCATCCCGCATGTGCGCATAGACCTCATCCGGCACAAAAAATGTTTTATCCTCAGGCCATCCGAGAGAACGCTTGGTAAGCACGACCTCCTCTTCCCCCAACGGCGATCCATGCGAAGAAGCGGATCCTGCCTTGTTGGGGCTGCCGTACCCGATCACGGTGCGCACGGCAATCAGTGACGGGCGGTCCGTCTCGGCGCGTGCTCTGTGCAACGCCTGATCGATGGCCGCCAGATCGTTTCCATCGGCGACCCGGTCCACATGCCACCCATACGCTTCGAAGCGTTGCGATACGTTTTCAGTAAATGCGAGTTCCGTACTACCGTCAATGGAAATGCCATTGTCGTCGTACAGAAAAATGAGTTTGCCCAGGCCAAGGTGTCCGGCCATCGACGCCGCTTCATGCGAAACGCCCTCCATAAGATCCCCATCCGAGCATATACCATACGTGAAATGGTCAACGATCTCAAAGCCGGGCTCGTTGAAACGCGCGGCAAGGTGCTTTTCGGCTATAGCCATACCTACGGCATTCGCGAACCCCTGACCCAGCGGGCCGGTCGTCGTCTCAACGCCCTCTGCAAGAAAGTTTTCCGGGTGACCCGGCGTGATGCTTCCCCACTGCCGAAATTGTTTAATCTCTTCCATCGGCATGGCATAGCCGGTGAGGTGCAGCATCCCGTAAAGAAGCATGGAACCATGTCCGGCGGAGAGCACGAACCGGTCCCGGTCGAACCAGTCCGGATGTGCGGGACTATGCTTCATGTGGCGCTTCCAAAGCACATACGCCATGGGGGCTGCCCCCATAGGCATACCAGGGTGTCCGCTGCGAGCCGCTTGCACGGCATCCACGGCGAGAAAACGCAGGGTGTCGATCGAAAGGCGGGAAAGGCCTTCGCTTGCGGAAGCCGATGATAGAGACGAAGTACTCACTGGGCGGCGGCCTCCTCGATCATGCTTTGCAGACATTCGACGGTATGGGATTCAGCGGCGACGAAACGTCCGTTGATCAGAACCGTGGGCGTTTGGTTCACGCCGATCTCGATCGCCTCGGTTCTTTGCTGCTCCAGCGTGCGGCGATAAAGCCGGCTTTCCAAACGCTGCATGAGCACATCCGGATTCATCTCGATCCGTTCGGCAATCTCACGCAATTGCTCCAGCGACAGGCCCGTCCCCGGATTCTGCATTTCGTACTGCGCTTCAAGCATCGGGAAAAATTTCTTTTCCCGGGTAGCCGCATACAGCGCTTCCGACTGCACAATGGAATAATTCCACAACACAAACGGCTTGAACACGAAGAGTGCGCGGTCGGCATGAGACCGCACCACAGGCGTGATCACGTCATGAAAGGTCTTGCAGTGATAGCAATTGGGATCGAAATATTCGATCACCGTAACCGGGGCGTCCGCTTCCCCTACGGTCGGGTCGAAAAGGTTGATAAGGCGCCGAAAATCCTCCACCGGTTCTTTCTCCGGATCGTATGGACATTCGGCCGGCGTCCGGTCCGGCACAACCGCCAAGGGGATTTCTTCCTCTGCAGGCACCGGCAGAAGAGCCTCCGGAGAAGAAGCCGCTTCCATCTCTGCTTCGGCGGCAAACACATCGGGAAGTTCCGGTTCGGAATTGCTGAAATACATGGCATCTGCTGCTATAAGTATTCCCGCAAGCAGGAGAAGCGCACCCATCCAGGCTATTTCTCGCAGGGGTTTAGGAATCATGTTACTGGAAGGTTCGGTAGTCGAAACAGGAGATAATGTTACATCAATGCCATGCAAGATGGCAAGCAGGACGACAATACCTGCGGAAACGAGACAAAGAATGCAGAGCTGTTCCAGCACGGCCACCTGGTAATATACAAGATAGGCTGTGTAAGCCAACCCGCCTGTTACAAGCACCGTACGGACTGCCTTGTACAGGGCTCGCTTCTCTCTGAAATTCCAGACGGCCGCAACCGTAAGGAGCGCTACCGCCGCGTAGAACAGCAAGCCCCATATTGCATTGGGTACACCCAGAAAAACGCCGGCCTCGCTGCCGGTTACGGCAGCACAATCGAAAAGGGAACCGGTAAACGCCGAGGAAGAGAACCCCGTACAGCCTTGTCCGAATCCGCTTTGCTTCTGAACCGCTATGTGCGCCGCATCCAGTATGCCGACGAGGGAAAGGCCATACACCGTGCGGTCGAGCGGGGCGCGCCAGGAATCGAAACGATACAGATAACGGTGCATGGAACGCGCTATAGAGAAGGCATTCGCGGAATTTATGGACTCGACGGATGCAGAAATGAAAAACCACGCCGCACCCGGTTATGATCCCGGCGAAACACAAAGATAAAACCGTATCGTGCCGGGATTTTGCAGGAAATTGCACGGACGCTGCAACATCATGCAGCGCCCCGACACCTGGCGGTCGGGAACCTGCAATTCGGCGGCAAGGCCTTCATCGCCCTGCTCCTCCATCCACGCGCGCAACCGCTGGTTACTTCAGCTTCCGGACCGCATCCCAGGCGTGCATCGCGGCCTCATAAGCCTCTGCTGCGGCATTAACGGTCGGGATATACCGTTTTTTCTCTTCTATTGCAAGACGAAGGCTTGCCGCCACTTCTTCCCAGTCGCCTGAAGAAGATGACTGGATCCTTTCGACCGCTATACGCAGTTGCTTCTCCTGATCTTCGACATCTGCGGTGGCTACAACAGACATTTTTCGGAGATTTGCTGCTCTGGACCGAAGGGTCCGGACCTTTTTTTGCGCCTGCTTCCGCAATGTTCCTTGAGATCGCGCCAGCTTGAAGGTGCTCTTGTTTTCCCTGTACTTCTCAGCCTCCTGCTCGCACGCTTCTGCGCTCTTCGAGGCATCTATCTGCATTTTATCCCTCTCCGCATATCCTCTCTTGCCCAGCTCGAATTCCGCCAATTCAGGTCTCTCAGGAAGGGGGTCGCCCGCTACCCGTCTCCAATTGAAAGTCGCAGTTGCATCCGCTAACTGGATTTTTTCATCCGCTTCATAAAAACGGACGAATGTTCTGTGCGCCTCTGCCTCTATCTCGAATGCTTTCACACAGGTTTCCCGTTCTGCCGGTGTTTGCATCAGGCCAACATGCTTAAGTCCGAGGAGGTGCAGGAAAGAGGTTCCGAATCCGCCGGAGCGTTTGGTGCTACTCATAAAATGAAGAATAATGCGGCCGTGCCTACGCGACCGTTCTTGTAGTGGAGTACCCTGTAATTGCGCAAAATAACATCTCTTTCCACAATATCCCACAGTCCTTGCTTTTCACTGGTTCAAGGTATATCTTGGGCGATTATGACTGAACAATGTGTACATAGCAGCATCCACACTCATGCCGGCGGCTGGTGGCGCAGGTCGCCGGACAGTGGGATCCGCCTTGCGTGTACGCCATAATTGCCGCCATGTAGTAGTGCGGCGGGCCGCACCCCCACTGTTCCCCTGTGAACAGTGGGTTTTTTTGTGGATTTTTATTTGCAAACCATGCTGCTTGAAGATTTCATACGCCTTATTGACGCCCATCGGGACAAGGGCAATCTGGTCGTGCCGATCTGCCGGCGCCTCAGCGCCGACCTTGTGACGCCCGTCTCGGCTTTCCTCACATTCCGCGAAGGAAGCCGGTATTGTTTTCTGCTGGAAAGCGTCGAAGGCGGCGAGAATCTGGCACGCTACTCATTCCTCGGAAAAAACCCGTTCCGCATTGTGCGCGCTTTTGGTCCGCGTACGATCACCGAAGACGCCAATGGAACCGTCCGCGAACCGGAGGGAAATATTTTCGAGGTGATGCAACGGGAAATGGACCGGTATACGGAAGTCCGAACAAGTGACCTCCCCAAGATTGCAACCGGCGCGGTGGGATATCTTGGCTACGACACAGTACGCCTCGTGGAACGCCTGCCCAATGCGCCGCAGGATGACCTGCACATTCCGGACGCCATCTGGTGTTTTTACGATACGCTGGTCGCCTTCGATCACGTAAAGCGCCAACTCGTTCTGATCTCCTGCGCATTCGTAGATGAGGGGGACGATCCTGCCGAAGCCTGGTTCAAAGCATCCGGACGCATCGACGCCCTGGAGGCGGAGCTCTCGGAAGCCGTCCCGTCAAAACCGGAATCCATACGGATTACGCAGGAAAATATGGACTCCAATTTCGAGCGAACAGAGTTCGAAAAGGCTGTTGAAAAGGTCAAGCGATATATCTACGAGGGAGATATCTTCCAGGCCGTGCTGTCGCAACGTTTCTCCATGCCGTACGAGGGGGATCGCATCAACCTGTATCGCGCGCTGCGGCAGGTGAATCCGTCCCCGTACCTGTTCTACCTCGATTTCGACGATTTTTCGCTGATCGGCTCCTCCCCCGAAGTGCTTGTACGTATCGAGGGCGACACGGTGGAGGTGTTGCCCATCGCAGGCACACGGCCCCGGGGCGCCACGGAAGAAGAAGACCGGCGACTCGAGGCAGATCTGCTCGCCGATCCCAAGGAGCGTGCCGAACACCTGATGCTTGTGGACCTTGGCCGGAACGACCTGGGACGGGTCTGCCGGCACGGTTCCGTCAAAGTAGACAGGTACGCATATGTGGAACGGTATTCACATGTCATGCATATCGTGTCATCGGTATCCGGCGAACTGGATCGCAGAAAAGGAGCGATGGATGTCCTCGCGGCCTGTTTCCCGGCGGGCACCGTAAGTGGAGCGCCCAAGGTGCGCGCCATGGAAATCATTGACGAACTCGAACCGTCCGCAAGAGGCGCCTATGCCGGCGCGGTCGGCCATGTGGATTATTCGGGTAACATGGACACCTGCATCGCCATCCGAACCATGCTCGTTCAAAAAGATCGGGTCTACGTGCAGGCAGGATGCGGTCTGGTCGCAGACAGCAGGCCGGCCAGCGAATTCGAGGAAACGGTCAACAAAGCGCGCGCGCTGAAAGAAGCGATCCTTCTTGCCTCCGAGGGATTGCTGTGAACGCCGTGCATCGTATATCTGTATCACTGGCTATTTGCCTTGTGTCATGAGAATAAAAGACCTTTTGCTGAACAAGGGCTGGGCGGGGAAAACCCTCTCTCGCGAAGAAACCGCCGGACGGTTGAACCCCGTCATCCGTTCTCATTGCGCACTGAATCATTCGCATGAATATGCGGTGCGGGCCCTTGAAGACCGGGATGCTGCCGAACAATTGTCCACCCTCCAAAGGACCGCCCGCATGGATGTAGGAAAACTGAGTGAAGTGGTACTCAGTGCGGGAGGCGTACCGTTCAACGGCACAGAGATGGAACCGGAGGATTTTGACCTCGGAAAATGTGACAGCGACATCGTGACCGAGCTCAGAAATATGGAGCGCGACTTCGAGAAACTGCTCCATGCCGAACTTGACATGGAACACCAGATGCGCACACGGGCCATCCTCGAGGTGGTCCTGAAAAACACCCGTGTCCGGCTGGAGTACGTGCGAAAACTGGTCTTGCAGCATCGCTGATCTCTTCAGCCAACCTTTGGTACCTTTCCGCCCATGTCTTCCGAACGTATCGATACATCCATGCCCTCCCCTGCTCTCCGCAAAGACCACGAAGTGATCGTTTCCGGCATTCAACCGTCGGGAGCATTGCATCTCGGGAATTATTTCGGGGCGCTCCGGCAACACATCCAGCTTCATGAAAAACATGAGGCATACTACTTTATAGTCAACTACCACACACTGACGACGCTCCGGGACCGGGACAAACTGAGGCGCTATACCCTGGATGTAGCGCTCGACTACCTCGCCCTTGGATTCAACCCTCGGGCCGCATGCCTCTTCATGCAGAGTGACGTGCCGGAAGTCACCGAACTGGCATGGATTTTCAACAACCTGGCCACGGTATCCCAACTGGAGAAAGGGGTGGCCTACAAGGACAAGGTGGCTCAGGGTCTACCTGCAAATGCGGGTCTGTTTACCTATCCCGTGCTGCAGGCCGCGGACATCCTGATCTACGGGGGCACGCTGGTGCCGGTGGGTGCGGATCAGAAACAACATATCGAAATGACGCGGGTCCTGGCGGAACGGTTCAATCGTACGTATTGCCCGGAGGACGATCCGGTCTTTCCCGTACCCGAACCCTACATCCTTTCCGACGTGGCGGTCGTGCCCGGGCTGGACGGCCGGAAAATGTCCAAGAGTTACGAAAACGCGATTGGCATCTTCGAAGAAGGAAAGGCCCTGAAGAAAAAAGTGATGAGTATCGTGACCGATTCGACGCCGCTCGAAGCGCCGAAAGATCCGGAGCGCGACAATGTGTTTATGCTCATCCGGCTGTTCGCCGACGAGGAAACGCGGGAACGTATTGCAGAGGCCTACCGTGCGGGAGGATTCGGATACGGGCATGCGAAAAAGGAATTGCTCACCCTTATCGACGAGCATTTTGCGGAAGCGCGTATCCGACGCAAGGAACTGGCCCGGCGTCCGGACGATGTGTTCGACATATTGCGCGAAGGGGGTCGCAAGGCCCGGGAACGGGCCGGTGAATACATGGAACGCGTACGAGAGCGCGTTGGACTGATTACCACCTATAAGACAGCGCCATGATTCTCGTCATCGACAACTATGATTCGTTCACGTACAACCTCGTACACCTTGTGGGGCGCCGCACGAGCGACCTCGAGGTGGTGCGAAACGACGTACTCGATGTGGACGCTGTCCGTGACCTGGCGCCGAGAGGTATCCTCATTTCGCCGGGACCGGGACGTCCTGCCGATGCAGGCGTGACGGAAGAACTCGTAAGCGCATTGGGGGCCTCGGTGCCGATCCTCGGCGTATGCCTCGGGCACCAGGCGATCGGCGAGGTATACGGTGGACGCATCGGCTATGCCCCCACGCTGATGCATGGAAAAACGAGCGAAATAGCGCACGACGGCCACGGCGTGTTCCGGAACGTCAGCAATCCATTCACGGCCACGCGGTATCATTCTCTCGTGGTGGACCGTGCCAGCGTACCTGCCTGCCTGGATATATCGGCGGAAACGAAAGACGGCGTCGTCATGGGCCTGCGGCACCGGGAGCATCCGGTTGAAGGCATCCAGTTTCACCCGGAAAGCGTGCTGACGAAAGAAGGGCCCCGGATCGTCAACAACTGGCTGGAAGAGGTGCTGGGCAGCACCGTAGATAGTACAACGGGGACCCCGGCGGCAATTTCCTGACCCGATCCGGCTCTTTCACGCGTAACCATGCAAAAATACCTGAACATTCTGACCGGCGGAGATACGCTGCAAAGCGAAGAGGCCGAGAAAGCAATGCGCCTGTTAATGGAGGGCGCATCGGAACCCGAGTGCACAGCCGCTTTTCTGGTGGGTCTCAGGGCGCGCGGGGAATCGCTGGACGAACTCGTCGCCTTTACGAAGGTCATGCGCGAATTCGCCGTCCCGGTAGAAACCGGTGATCCGGACGCCATCGACCTGTGCGGCACGGGTGGAGACGGCGCGGACACGTTCAATATCTCTACCGTCGCTGCTATCGTGTGTGCAGGCGCCGGGGTTACCGTAGCCAAACATGGAAACCGGTCCGTTTCCTCGAAATGCGGCTCGGCGGATGTGCTGGAAGCACTCGGTGTAAAAACGGCGCTGGGCAAGGAAGGCGTCGAATACTGTTTTGAGAAGGCAGGCATGGCGTTCCTGTTCGCTCCGTTCTTCCACCCCGCGATGAAGCATGTAATGCCGGTGCGCAGGAAACTGGGCGTACGCACCTTCTTCAATATTCTGGGCCCTTTGTGCAACCCTGCCGGGGTACGCCGCCAGCTGACCGGTGCTTTCGATGAGCAAACGGCGAAGGTCATGGCCGCCATTCTCGAGCGCCTCGGCGCCCGGCATGTGCTCGCCGTGCATGCGCGGGATGGACTGGACGAGATATCGCTGGCGGACGAAACGGGGGCTTTCGAAGTGCGGGAGGATACCCCTGCGACGACCGGTCCTGTGGAGCGCCTCTTGCGTCCCGAAGATCTTGGTTTCACCCGCTGCTCCCGGAATGCGCTTGCAGGCGGCGGCAGTGACGAGAATGCGCGCATCGTGCGGGCGATCCTTGCAGGCGAGCCAGGGCCATGCCGCGATGTCGTCGTGCTCAATGCAGCCCATGCCCTGTCGGTTTCAGGAAAATTCGAGCACCTTGCCGCCTGCCGCAGCGCTGCGGAAGAAAGCATTGATTCGGGAAAGGCGCAGAACACGCTCGAGCGGCTGGCTCATGCTTCGCACAACGCACCCGCCCCATGACTATTCTCGACCGTATCGTAGAGGACACGCAAGAAGTCGTGGCCACACGGAAAGCTGTAGCGCCGACGGGACGGCTTGAAGCCATGGCGGGCTTCGACCGGGATCGCCGTTCTCTGGAAGATGCGCTACGGAAAAACGGACCCTCTATTATCGCCGAGATCAAAAAAGCTTCGCCATCAGGCGGTGTGATCCGGGATTCCTTTCGACCGGTCGAGATTGCCCGGGAATACGAGGGAGGCGGCGCCGTTGCTGTTTCCGTTCTGACCGAGCCTCATCATTTTCAGGGTTCGCTCGACGATCTTTCCGTTGTCCGTCAATCCATTTCTGTTCCTCTATTAAGAAAAGACTTTATTATCGACACCTATCAACTCATCGAAGCGAGGGCTTACGGTGCGGATGCGGTACTGCTCATTGCCGCCGTACTTCACAAAACGCACCTTCGGGACCTTTTGCAGGCAGCACATGAACTGGAGCTCGATGCACTGGTAGAGGTGTACGAACCGACTGAACTGGACCGCCTCGATTTTGACGAGACCCGCATCGTAGGCGTGAATAACCGTGACCTGCGCACCTTCGAAGTGGATATCGAACACTCCCTTCGGGTATTTGCGGACGTTCCGGAACACGTGGTGCGCGTGTCGGAAAGCGGCCTTACGTCGGGAGCGGAACTGCGATTTTTACACGAACGCGGAATCGATGCCTTTCTGATTGGTGAGACCTTCATGCGGTCCGAACGGCCAGGGAATGCATTGACAAGACTCCGGAGCGAAGCGGAAAGAATCAAAGCATGACGACCAAACTCAAAATATGCGGCATAACCCGGCTGGAGGATGCCCGGTATGCCGCCGCCGCAGGCGCCGATTACCTTGGATTCATACAGTATCCCGGCAGCCCGCGCTATATCACGCCGGAGCGCGTGCGGGACATCGCTGAATGGATCCATGGACCGCAGCCGGTGGGCGTGTTCGTGAACACCCCTGCCGACGTAGTCAACCGGACCGCCGAAAAAGCCGGCTTCGCTTTGGTGCAGCTCCATGGCAAGGAATCTGTGTCCGATATAATGGACATCGAATACCCTGTCATCAAAGCGTTTCGCATCGCTCCGGACATGACCTCCGACGGGTTATATCGCCTGATGCGGACATATGAGGACGTGGCCGCGCATTTCCTGCTGGATGCGTACAGCGACAAGATGTACGGCGGCAGCGGCCGGACTTTCGACTGGCGTGTGGCGAGCCCTCCTGCAGGAGGCGCTCGCGAGCCGGTTGAACAGCCCACCCGCTCGGGAAGCCCCGGCATTTTTCTGGCGGGGGGCATCCATGCGGGCAATGTGGCCGAGGCGATCCGTACGCTCCGTCCATTCGCCGTGGATGTGTCAAGTGGCCTCGAATCGGCTCCCGGGGAAAAGGATTTCTCCAGAATTGACGCCTTTATGCAGGCATTCCGGTCGGTACATTCTGAACTCGAGACCGGATGATCCATGTGCTGCGCGGCAGCACGCATCGCCATACGGCGCAAACAGAACCGTACTCATTATGGAAAAAACGCATCCCCTCCCCGACGAACGCGGGCATTTCGGGTTGTACGGCGGCGTGTTTGTGCCCGAAACGCTTATCCCTGCCATCGAGGAACTCCGTGAAGCATACGGAGCCGCCCGCAAAAACCCGGCTTTCCGGCAGGAACTCAATGCAATGCTCGCAGACTATGCCGGGCGTCCCACGCCGCTGACCTTTTGCAAACGGCTTACCGCAGCGCTCGGCGGACCAAAAATTTATCTGAAACGGGAAGATCTGTGCCACACGGGAGCCCACAAGATCAACAATACGATAGGGCAGATATTGCTGGCGCGCCTTATGGGGAAAACGCGCATCATCGCAGAGACAGGCGCGGGACAGCATGGCGTGGCCACCGCCACCGTTTGTGCACGATTCGGCCTGCAGTGCATCGTCTACATGGGCGAAGAAGATGTCGAGCGGCAGCACCTGAATGTGCTGCGCATGCAGCTGCTCGGCGCCGATGTACGCCCCGTATCCAGCGGTAGCCGTACCCTGAAAGACGCCACCAACGAAGCCATTCGGGATTGGGTAACCAACGTACATGACACGTTCTATATCATCGGTTCGGTCGTAGGCCCGCATCCCTATCCGATGATGGTTCGTGATTTTCACCGGGTTATCGGGGACGAAACCCGACGGCAATTGGATGAAATGGAGGGGCGCCCCACACCGGATGCAGTGGTAGCCTGCGTGGGCGGAGGCTCGAATGCGATCGGACTTTTTTATGCCTTCCTGCGGGATACGCACGTACGACTATATGGCGTGGAGGCTGCAGGAGAAGGACTGAACGGACGACATGCGGCCACACTGACACAAGGCTCGCCGGGCATCCTGCATGGAACCATGAGTTATTTGTTGCAAGACGAGGAAGGACAGGTGCAACTCGCGCACTCCATTTCGGCGGGACTGGACTACCCGGGGGTAGGGCCGGAACATGCCTGGCTGCGGGATACGGGCCGCGTACATTACGCATCCGCAACGGATGCACAGGCCATCGAGGGGGTAAAACTGCTGTCGAAAACGGAAGGGATCATTCCGGCGCTGGAGACCGCACATGCGATAGGCTGGCTGCCGGATGGGATACGCGGAATGGCGCGCAATGAGGTAGTGGTTGTCAATTGCTCCGGGCGCGGCGACAAGGATATGGGTACGATCGCAAAGCACCTCTGAAAACCATGCAGCGACTTCAGGAAAGGTTGGCGGCCTGCGTACAACGTCGTGAGAAGGCCATGGGACTGTTTATGACCAGTGGCTTTCCCGATCCCGAAAGCACACTCCCGATTCTGCGCGCGATGGATCAGGGCGGCGCCGATTTCATCGAGCTTGGCATGCCTTTCAGCGATCCGCTTGCAGAGGGGTTACCTATCCAGCGCTCGAGCGAACGAGCCCTGAAAGGCGGTGTCCGCATGAAGGATACGTTCAGGACGGCTACCGCTTTCTGCGCGGAAAGCAACACTCCCCTGCTCCTGATGGGATACGCCAATCCGATCCGCCAATACGGTATTTCCGCATTTTGCAGAGACGCGCGTACCGCCGGAATCGAGGGATTGATTCTCGCGGACGTACCCCTTGAAGAACATCTTCCCTTTGCAGGCGAGGCTGCAGCCGCCGGACTGGCGGCGGTGCTCCTGATTGCCCCCAACACTCCCGATGACCGCATTCGGGAGATCGATAACGCTGCGACGGGGTTCGTATATGCGGTATCCATCACGGGATTGACCGGCTCGGGGCTCGGCGCCATAGAGCATGTGGAAGCATACCTGAAGCGGGCGCGCGACATGGTGCGTGAAAACCCCTTGCTGGCCGGATTCGGCATTCGAACCCATGAGGATGCGGTACGATTGAGCCGCCATACCGACGGGTTCATTGTCGGGTCGGCGCTGATCGAAAAGGTGGAAACGCTGTGGGATGCCGGTTCGAAGCCCACCAAAACACACTATGAAGAAATCTGCCGCTTCGTACGTACTCTGAAAGACGGCAACCAGGCAGTACAGGAGAAAAACACGTAGCGTTTTGCACGGCAACCGAAACCGATCACAGACGTTATTAGTTGGGCCTTTTTCTTTTCCGGACCATCTTCCTCAACAGGTTATGATATGTTCCCCGAGGAGAATCGCGCGATTCTGTACTAAAATCGCTCTCCTTTCAGCAGGTCTTTTTGTCTTCGCCGGCTGCAGCGGCGAAACCGATTTTCGTCCGAGGGCCGTTGGGCTGGACACCGAAATCCTCGTGGTCGCCGATTCCATGGATTGGAACGGCGCCGTCGGAGAAGCTCTGCGTGAAACCGTCGGGCAATTCATCAGCACGCTGCCCGCCCCCGAAAGACAGTTCGAATTACGGCATGCACCTCTTGAAACGGAAGGAGACCTCGAGGCGGCGCGCCGGCGAAAAAATGTGATTTTCGTGGCGGCATTCAGTGATTCGACCAACGAAGCAGCATACATCCGGAACGTATTTGATTCGACCGCTCAGCAGGTCATCCGCGAGGAAGGCGGAGTCGCTGTATCGCGTGAAAACATCTTCCGGCGGGATCAGCAGGTCTACTACATCACCGGCGAGAACAAGGAAGATGTCATTGACGCGATCTACAGTGAGTCGGATGGGGTTTCCCGCGACTTCAACAGAGCCGCCCGGCGACGGCTTACCGAAGAAATGTTTGATCGGGGACGTCAGTTTGAGGTCGAGGAGGAACTGGCGGCAATGTATGATTTCGCGGTGAACGTACAGCACGATTATCTGATTGCTGTGGATACAAGCGACTTCGTCTGGCTCCGGCGTATCCTTCCTGAAACATGGCGGAGCGTTTTCGTGCACTTTGTTGACTACGCCGACCCCGAGCAGCTTTCTGCGGAATGGATTTACAACACGCGCGACTCGCTTGCCCGCCAGTACATTCAGGGCAACCTGGGAGGATGGGTCGAGATCGACCGCCGGGAAAACCGACCGCTTGAAACGAAAAATATCGATTTTCTGGGGCGGTACGGCTTTGAAACACGCGGGCTTTGGCATATGGTTGGTGTCGAGAACGGTCAAAAAGTGGAATTCGGCATGGGCGGACCTTTTATAACCTATACGTTCTATGATCAGCCGACAGGACGGCTGTACATGATTGACGGAATGGTTTTTGCCCCGGGATACAACAAAAGAGAGTTTCTGCGCCAGATGGAAGCCATTGCCTATACCTTTCGCTCCCGCGACGTTTCTGCAGAAAGCCAAGGATAACGAGCCGATCATTCGACACACCCATACTCTGTCGTCCGGCACGGTCATACCCGACTGGCGGCACCTAGGGCCTGTTAACACTATGCAGCGGCGCTCTGCGGGGCCTGTTTTTCTGCCAGGCCAGGCGCCGCGA
>VXPQ01000001.1 GCA_009839485.1 Bacteroidetes bacterium SB0662_bin_6 | reverse complement strand
TTCGTTGATAAATACGCCAACTGATTTTGTAACCCCCTCGGGGAATTTGATCCGCAGCGCCCCCGCGGCCTTGCGCCGGGGGGGGCCTTGTGTGTTTGATAAAGGCGCTCCCGTCGCAACGCTACTTAAATCAAAGTAGAATGAAGAATCTTCGAATCTTCATTCTCGCAGCAAAATCACCTGCATAGTATTGTGCCCTGTTTATACATAAGTGTTAAATTTGCCCCCAGCCTCATTTCCCACCCGTTCGCCTCTGTACGAAAAGCCTGAATAATATATCGGGTACACAGAGAAATTGTCATTCTGCAATTCGCAACGAACCCGTAGGGGCTGAACGGTGGTATCTCCCGCAACCTGGCGAACCCGTGTCTGGGGTAGCCCTGTACCAAACTCCATTCCGGTCGTTTTTCCATCACGGACGTTCTGCATTACATTCACCTTGCTGACGGTGCTTGCAACCAGCCCGGCCATGCGTGCGCACGCCACGGAAGTCGAGCATCGGCACGACGGCAATGACGAAAGGCTTGCATCCACACTGGCCGTCGCTGTCCCCGGCGCGCCGACCAACTTTACGGCGACAGCCTCTGGAACGAATACGATCAATCTTTCATGGACTGCGCCAACGAACAACGGCGGAAAGGCCATTACCGGATACCGGATCGAGGCATTCTCGATGTACGAAAGCAATCTCGGTACAGTAAGCTCAGACTCAGAGGAGGGGGGAGATTGGCGCACACTGGTGAAAGATACCGGAGATACCAACCTGTCCTATAGCCATACCGGGCTCTCGCCCAATACGGTGGTGAAATACCGGGTCCGGGCAATCAACGACGATGGCGTAAGCGAACCATCGAACGAGGACGAAGCCAGGACGGGCCTGCTCGGCGGCGGTACGGCGCCGACAATCACTTCGGTGACCGTGAACGACACCGAGATGGAGATAACCTTCGATCAGAACCTGGATGCCAATTCGATGCCGGGCGAAGTCTTTTTCCCGGTAAAGGTCTCTGGCAACGGGGGTGACTATCGTGTGCAGGACGTGGCGATACAGGGCGCCAAGGTCACGCTCACACTGGCGGAAAACAATGGAATAAATCATGGCCAGACGCTGCATGTTCGTTATTACCAGCCAACGTACATAGAGGAAGACGTTTTTCTGCCGACATCCGGCGGCCTGAAGAGCCCGGCCGGGAATCCGGTCGAGAAAACTATGTGGAAAAGCGTGACCAACAACACCCCGCCAAGAATCACGCTGGCGCTGAATCCGGTATCGATTAATGAGAATGGCGGCACGGCCACCCTGACGGCGACCATACCCTCTGCCATAACGGAGGCGAAGAGCCTGACGCTCACTCTGGAACCGGTAGCTCCGGCGGTGGACACTTCCCTGACGATAAGCGGAACCACCCTGAATCTTGCCCAGAACGCAACGACGAGCACCGAGACATTGACGATCACGGCAACGGACAACGCGGTAAAGGAAGGGCACAAGACCGTGCGGATAAGGGTACTGCGGGAAAATTATCCGATTAATGAGGTCGCGGCGAAGCCTTTCACCGTAGACCTGACGATCATCGATGACGAAAGTCCGCCGCCGCTGCCGCCCACACTGTCTACACCGTCCACACCGCTCGAGTTGACCCCGGAAGCGCCGATGTACTTGAGGGATACTCCCGGTAACGAACAGGTGACACTGACATGGGACCCTCCGTTTTATGACACGGGGGATATCACCGGATACGCGTACCGGTACAAGGAAAGTGACCAAACCTTTGGCTTCGACGCTCCTGCAACCTGGAACGATATCCCCGGTGGAGCAAGCGCCCGCAGTTATACGGTCACAGGCCTTACGAACGGGTTGGTGTACATATTCGAGGTGCGGGCGGAGAACCCGAGTGGAGGAGGAGTTTCTGCAAGAACTACTGTCCGTCTGCCCCGGTCAGAGAGTCAGTCATTAATGGCAGGGAACCCCGCGCCCGTGAACACAGAAAACGAAGAACTGCCTACCGAGGCAGCACTCCTTGGCAACTATCCGAACCCGTTCAATCCGCAGACGACCATCGACTATGCGCTGCCGCAGACAGGTGATGTGAGCCTTGTCGTGTACGACATGCTCGGTCGCGAAGTGGATGTGCTCATTGACGGTCCGCAGACCGCTGGCCGGCACACGGTGCGCTTCGACGCGAACCATCTGCCGAACGGCGCCTACATATATTGCCTTGTGGCTGGCGACAAGACGATTACACGCACAATGGTTCTGGTCAAATAAGCGGCAATTTCACCAGTCAATCGGCTCGCCCAAGTCGGGCGCACCGTAAGCGCCTATGCCGAAAAAGGCGAAATCGTAGCGCGCAGGATCCTCTGCGCACAGATGCCGGCAGTTTTCCGTCAACTCGATACAGGCTTTCCAGTCGTTGCTCTTGCGCGTGAGCATACTTAGACGGCGGGCTTCCCGCCCCGAATGCACATCCAGCGGGAGCATGAGTTGATCCGGCGCGATGTGGTTCCACAGGTTCATGTCCACCGGCCCCGGGCGCACCATCCACCGCAAGTACATGTTCAGCCGCTTACAGGCGCTTCCCGTTGCAGGACGCGCAAGGTGTTTTGCAAGGCGTGGCGGGGTATCCGGATGCGCGGACAGAACCGATTCGCTGAACCCCTGTATGGCCGGTCCGACATGGGTGGCGGAGATCGGTAGGTATCGCACAAAGAGTTCCTCCATCGTTTGGTGCCGGCGCAGCAGGATACTCAGGTTATTTGTGAGCCAGAAAAGATCCTCCGGCTGAAATGTCCGGTGCCTGAATCCATACAGGCGGTCGGCATCCCGTGCTCCGTCGAACCCTCGGACGAATGCATAGGGGCGAAAATGCATCCGCTCGCAGAGATCGTTCATCTTCGCCAGCACGGTCTCCCGGCGGCCCCAAGCGAGCAGGGCGGCATATAGGCCGATAACCTCCCGATCGCGTGGATCGTCGAACCCGTGAGGGATGGAGATGGGATCCTTGTCGATAAAGGCCGGCCGCTCGAAATGACTAACGAGCCGCTCAAGGTAATGATGCGTAGTGCCGGGGATCATGCGGTGAGATGATCAACCCAGGTATTTCAGATTATGCCGCACCGAGCTTCGATTCGATGTTGCCCACCCGCTTGTTCATCTGCTCAAACCGCTTGTTCATCTGCTCAAACCGCTTGTTCATCTGCTCAAACCTTCCGACAAGGTTGCCTACGTCCCGATGCAAGGTGCTTACACTATGCAGCAGCCAGCCCAGAAGAACGGGTACCGATAGACTCAACGTGGCAAATACGATTTGGAGGGTGTCCATGGTCTCGGAGACGGTTTAAAAGTCATCCAACATCCAGACATTGTCTGGAATAATATATGTCATTGACCAGTAAGGTCCCGAACAAATTTCCGGTGGGGCCATCTTCAGAATCGCCCCCTGAAGAATCAGTGCAGGTGCAACCGGAAAACCGGCCATCGCTCTATAGACTCTTTGCCGGCCCAAACATAACTCCGGCAGCACCAAAAACTTGCGGGCACCCATTACTTATGTAATCGAGCACGCTTGCACGTATTCCACCGCCGCATGTGACATTCGCCGGACACATTTTTTGAAAAATCTGGAGTTATATCTGGCGGGACCATGCATCTATATGCATGGGGTCGGGTTTCGGAGTGATTCTGAGCATTGACACACCATTTTTAAGGCATTTTCTATTGACAATCGTACATAAAGGTGCGAATTTGACGGGTGCTGAATTTCTCAGGCGAGCCAGACGCTATGCTAAACGACATGGCAAAGCGTATCACTATGACCCGAGGCAAGGAAAGGGAAGCCATGGAATCCTGTACGTTGGCGATCATCGCACGACGGTCAAGCGAGGTGAATTGGCGACGGGCACGTTTCGCAACATGCTGAAGCAACTCGATATTCCAAAGGAGGATTTCTGATGCAGTATGCATACCCGTGTGTATTGACCCCCGAAGCAAATGGCGGGTTCTCGGTCTCCTTCCCGGATGTGTCCGAGGCGCTTACCAGCGGCGGCGACCACGCCGAGGCACTGGCCATGGCGGAGGATGCCCTCGTAGCTGCATTGGGCGCATACATTCAATGCCGCGAAGATATCCCTTCGCCCAGTCCTGTTATCGCTGGTCAGAGGCGTATTGCCGTTCGGTCCATTGTCGCCGCCAAACTGGCTCTTTACTCGGCGATGCGGGCACAGCGTATCACAAAAACCGAACTTGCCCGCCGCATGGGACTGAGCGAAGGCGCTATCCGAAAGTTGCTTAATCTCGATCACCGTTCCCATATCGGACAAGTCGAACGAGCGTTGCGTATGGTCGGGCGCAGTCTGGTCATTTCCGACGAACCTGCATTACAACTTAACTGATCGGGATCGCGTATTTCACCGCCGCCACAAACACACAAGGCCTCCGCTGCCTTTCGGCAACAGGGGCCTTGCGAGTATAAGCCGAGAGGCATTCTCCCCCTTGGCTTATTTGGCCAGAACCATTGTGCGCGTAATCGTCTTGTCGCCAGCGATCAGGCGGTACACGTAGGTGCCGTTCGGCAGGTGGTTCGCGCCGAAGCGCACCGTGTGCCGGCCAGCGGCCTGCGGACCGTCCATGAGCACATCCACTTCGCGCCCCAGCATATCGTACACGACAAGGCTCACGTCGCCTGCCTGCGGCAGCGCGTAGTCGATGGTCGTCTGCGGATTGAACGGGTTCGGATAGTTCTGCGAAAGCGCGACTTCCGTCGGAAGCTCCGCGCCCTCCGTACCCGTGGTAACACCTTCGCATGGATCACTCATATCCACGCCATCGCAAGACACCACCGTGATGGTCGTCGTCACCGAAGCCTTGTAGCCCTCACGGTCTATCGCCGAGACCGTCACGGTCGCCGAGTTGGCGCCGACAGGCGTAACCGTCAGCGTACCCGCGACAGGATCCAGCACGAGGCGCATGGCCGACGTGTACACATCGTTTTCCATGCTCAGGCGATCATAGCGATGATCGGCTACCACATCCTCTACGCCCATACTGAACAACAACCCGCCCGGAATCGGATCGTTATCGGCAACGTTCGGATCGATGAAGAGCGGTATATAGTCCCCTTCTTCCTTTTCGCCCGTGAGATTCCGCAGATGTATTACCAGTGAAGGGGTGCCCGTCCTCAGCCGGAAGCCGGAGGCCAGAATGCCATGCACAACGGGATCCGCATTCACGATCGGCTTCCTGGCTGTCTCGACCGTCAGGTCGAAGTACACGGGGACACTGGTCTGGTCACGGGTGTTCGTAGCCGTGACCTTAACGCGGGTGGTCTCGGTGTCCTCCCGCCAGATCGGGGTAATCGTCACGATACTTCCGTCCACCGTTATCGTTGCGATCTCGTCCTCCTGCTCCAGCGTATACGTCAGCCCCCCGCTGGTGAGGTCCGAAAAAGCTTTCGGATTGCCAATCGCATCGCCGTTCAGATCTTCCAGGTCGAACGTGATGGCTGTTGAGTCCGCTATTACTTTCTTGTCCCCAATGGGGGTATCCGGCACCGGCACGGTCCTGGCTGCGACCGCCGCGGGAACTCCGGAATGACCCACGCCGCCCCCCGTCACATCCGTTAGCGCAACCTCCGCCGTCGCGGACCCCACACTCAGGAAGCCCGCAAGCAACAGACAAACCGCAAAGCGCCCGGCGAATGCGCCGCCGCTCGCGGAAAACCGCAAGCCGTTCCGGGCCTGCGCCCCGGCGCGTGCGCGGTCGATTGCATTGAATTTCCGGAAAAAGAATGCCATGGCGTACGTTCAGGTAATAGTGACGAATGTACCACCATGCCAAAGCCTTGTTCTCAATAATTTCAAAAAGCCCCGCTCTGGCTTCCATCCTATAAAATACCCGCCACAAACACACAAGGCCCCCGCCGCCTTTCGGCAACGGGGGCCTTGCTGAGCATAAGCCGAGAGGGGTTAACTCTCTCTTGTCGCTTATTTGACAAGAACCATTGTGCGCGTAATCGTCTTGTCGCCAGCGATCAGGCGGTACACGTAGGTGCCGTTCGGCAGGTGGTTCGCGCCGAAGCGCACCGTGTGCCGGCCAGCGGCCTGCGGACCGTCCATGAGCACATCCACTTCGCGCCCCAGCATATCGTACACGACAAGGCTCACGTCGCCTGCCTGCGGCAGCGCGTAGTCGATGGTCGTCTGCGGATTGAACGGGTTCGGATAGTTCTGCGAAAGCTCGACTTCCGTCGGAAGCTCCGCGTCTTCCGCGCTCACGCCCGAAACAACCATCACCGGTATGGTGACCGAAGCCGATTTGTTTGCACGGTTCGTCGCCGTAAGCGTAACCACAGCCGAATTTGCGCCGAGCGGCGTGACCTTCAGCATGGCGGCCTGCGGATCGAGATTGACGATCATGGCCGACGTGATCACGTTGTTCGCGGTGCTTGCAGGCGATTTGAAATCGGCCTCCACTCCCAGTACGTACAGCAACCCGCCGGGAAGCGTACCGTGATCCGGGTACGGATTCATAAAGACGGGGCCGAGCACCAGGGGCATGGTCGCATCTGCCGGATTCGGAATCATCACATTGGCCAGATTCACCGTCATCGCAGGATCGCCTGTGTTCAGCGTGAGCGTAAAGCCTGTCGCAAGAGCAGCCTGCACCGCCTCGCTGACAATGGGAGCAATGGCGTGGGTAACTTTCACGTCGATCTCACGGTGGAAGGTTTCTCCCAGATTGTTTTCCGCCGTAACCGTCGCCTTGGCCGTTTTGGCATCCTTTTCGCCATGCCAAACCGGGGCAAACGTGATCACGGAACCGTCCACGCTGGCCATGGCGATCGGCTTATCCAGTTCCACCGTGTAGGTCAACCCGCCTTCCGTAGCATCTTCGAAGGCTGCCTGGGCGTCGGCCTTATCGGCATCGAGATCCGCCAGATTCACCATCTCCGGATCGCCGTCGGCAACCAGTTCAACCTCCTCAATGTCATTATCCGTAGGCTTGGGCGTCGTTTTGGTGATCACCGTAATCGTGAACGAATACGATGCGCCCATGGAGTAATCCGGCTCGCTGGCTATACTTTCACCCTCATCATTGGTATCGCCATCATCGTTTTTATCTTGCGTGCACGCATCAGCTACAAACGAAACAGGAGTACCATCAAACCCGTCAGCACATTTGTACTGGTTCGTAGCACTCACCGTGACCTCAACCTTGCCCGTCGAACGGATGTCGGTTATATCGAACGTGGCAGTGGGACCCGGAGCGTCCGGATCGTCCCCGGTCTGCGTGACGGACGCAACCAAAGCCGGGGCGACAATGGTATACGAGGCGTCGTTTGCATCCGTCACGTACGCGCTGTTATCAGCTTTGGCGACGACAGAATAGTATACAGCCTGGGTGTTCTCACCCATAGAAAATCCATTCGCCAAATTGATCTCCGACAAATCAGCCGTGGTAGAGGTATCGTTCTCACGATATATCTTGTCGTCTTCCTTATTGTCATTGACGTAATAATTCTGCGCTGCCTCCACCGCGCCCAGGTCGATCTGCAACCTGGCGTATTCGCCCCGGGAGTCCGTCGCTATCAACCACACCTTGGTCGCATCATCTGCACGCGCATCGCCTGTAAGGGCAATGGTCAACGTCGTACCGCTTAGCGTTGCGGTTACAACGGCTACGTCGATCATGTCCGAACTGGGAGAGGCACCATCTGCTTCAACCGCTTTCCAGTTTTTAGCCTTCTTCACCGGATCCGCCTTGACGCTGTATGCAAGGGTGATGTCATTGGGATCGTTGAAAAGATCGTCGATATCCTTGATCTGCATGGACGGCTTGTCTCTCACCGTCAACATCACCGTGCTGTGCACATGCGGAGCGGTTACTTCCTCGTTGTACCCCGTGGCGTCATTATCGTCACTGGTGCCCATGAGATACGGAGAACCACTCGACATGATTTCGAACTCGATGGGCGTACCGTTATTAGTACCGTCTGCTCCGGTGGTAAGGTCCTGATCAGGATTCGGAGCCAAAGCCAGTTTGACTTTGCCCGCCGAAAGTGGAGTAACGGTCAGGTTGTCGCTATTAACTACCACATGGGCATGCGTACCCGCGACGAAATTGGTGTGACTCGAGGGGGTGACACCGTCTCCATCGTTAAGCACGTAATGATGGACTCCGGTGGCGGAGGAGGCGCCTTCACTTGTAAGGCTAAGCGTAGCGCTTCCGCCCCCTACGCGAAGAATTATGGGCTGTTGCTGCGCTGTCTGCGCCACTGCGGAGCCCACACCCAGGAAGCCCGCAAGCAACAGGCAAACCACCACAAGGCGGCCGGTGAAAGCGATGCCGCTTGCGGGAGACCGCAAGCCGCTTCGGGCCCGCGTCTCTGTGCGAGTGCGGTTGATCGCATTGAATTTCTGAAGCAAGAACGTCATGGCTTATGCTCAATGTTGGTTAAAATGACGCGCCACTCTCACAGAGAATGGTCATTTTGTTATGGGTGGGTGTGTCCAGGCAGGTGTACGCGCTCAGTGTGTTCCCATAAGGGCACTTGATGGAAATGATGCCGTGCCGAAGCCCTCTTCAAAAGAAAGCCCCGCTCCGGATAACCGGGGCGGGGCTTCTTTCTCATGCAATACCGCAGAACAGGGATTATATCCCTATAAAGTCGGCCGCGGAGTTGTTGAGTTTGTCGCGCTGGTGAATGTAGCGCAAGGTGGTGTTGATGTTTTTGTGCCGCGCATGGATCTGCACCTGATGGAGGGTTGCGCCCGCTTCCAGGGCAAGCGTGCATCCCGTATGCCTGAGCGTATGCGTGGATATTTCGGGAGGCAGGCCGGCTCGCTTTGCCGCTTTCTTGATAATGTTGCATATCTGCCGCGTACACAGCCGTTTGCCTTTCGTTCGGCCTTCCATCGATCTCCAGAGCGGCCCGGATTCGATCCCGTAAAATGTCTGCATTTCCTGTATTTCCTTGATCACATGCGCAGGGACCTTCACGAATTGATCGGCGCCGCCCTTCGTTTCCGGCAGGTCTATGACCCAATGCCCATCCAGACTTCGGATGTGCTCCACGTTCATGGCGCCCATTTCGGAGCGCCGGAGCAGACAGTTGAGAAGCGTTAGTACAATCGCGTGATTGCGCTTGGCCGTATTGCAGCGGTCGTGGAAGGGGCTAACCAGTGTTGCGTCCAGCAGGCGCTGAGATTCTTCTTTCGACAAGGCGAATATTTTTCGCTGTGCTCTGCCCCCTTTCTTCCACCTTCGGATAAGGTGCTTGTTCGCAGGATTTTTGCGAATGACGTCGATGGCGCAAAGCCAGTCGAAGAAGATTATTATGGAGGTTACGAACCCTTCGACGGTAGCCGGCGCGAGCACGTTTTCGGCTTTTTCGATTTGCCTGTTAACGTACTCGGTGGTGATCGCTGCCGCTTCTTTCATGGTCACTGACTCCACTCCGAAGAATCTGCTCAGGTGATAACGGTAAATACGAACCGTATTGGGGCGTTCGTATTTCGAAAGAAATCGGCTGATCAGATTGGTATCGGCATGGATATGGGTCGCTTGCGGGGCTTGGGTGGTCATAGCTATTTCCGGGTTTGTTTTTTTGTGATGCGGACACTTCTTTCCTGTTGCAGGAAAGCGTTCGTACAAACCAGGTTTCGTGTTGCCGGGATTATGTTTGGGCCAGCGGAGAGTCTATGGAGCGACGACCGGTTTTCCGGTTGCGCCCGCACTGATTCCCGGCGATCGTACGCAGGTACCCGGAATTTGAGTCGCTGGAGGCGGCGCAGGAGCGATGCAAATTGAAACGAGCAGGTTGACCAGGGAAAAACCAACCGATGTGGGGGTTAATCTTTCTTTTCAGGAGTATATTGACAAGGAAATAACATCTAAAATATCCGAAGTAGAGAAAGTGTTCTGGAGAGGGATAGCCACGCGTCTCGCAATTGCCTGGGTTTCCGCACTTGGGGCTGTTGCGGCAGCGATCCTTTCGTTCTTTGTGTCTTAACCCGTGTTGTCATGAAAGACAAAGAGAAAATGATAATTAACATTCCGCCCGATTTTGTGCGGTTAACGGGTGAAAAGGCGCGTATGTTCAGAGACAAATTCGCCTGGGAGATGGTTGCGAGAGAGTCGGATGGCGGGCCTGACCGGGCCAGGATTTTAGCCAGGTCGGAGCAGTTTGTAATCAAGCTGTATTTGAAGGGCGAGCAGATGTACTACGATGTGGGAGTAGACCAGAATGAAGAATCGTTTGTAGCCATTGATCCTGTTTGTGCGGCCCGCCTTTTGGGCGAGGCTGTTCCATTTATGCAGATGAAGGCGCCCAATCCCGGGATGCAATATTCTACGGCATGAGATAGATGCCCGTACGTTTTTCGTGCTGCCGGGATTATGTTTGGACTGGTCGCACCATCCGTATCACCCCACCCGTGCGTACGCCGTCACATGCGGCGGCAGGAGGAGGGGGCGTTTTGAGGTCTTCACCTCCTGCTTAAGGCGTTCTTCCAGCGTGTCCAGACCCACTTCTTCCGCGGTCGTAATGCCGAATTGTTCGAAGAGCGGCAGGAAACTTGCGAATGCCTGCACGGCGTACGGGTAGCCGGTCCACGTATCCGCGCCGCCCAGGAGTGCTTCGTAGTGCATCATCGGGGCGGGCAGGCCGGCGTCCACGAAGGCGCGGTACAGGCCGAAGCCCATGTCTACAGAGGCCCCGGATTGCTCGAACACCGCAATGACCCAGTCCTTGATCTGGTTCAGCAGAGGCGTTTCCGGGTGTTCGAAGGTGCGGTATCGGGCTAAGTCCGCCTCCTGAAACGCGACAATGCCGCCGGGGCGAAGGCGCTGCACGAATCCTCTCACGGCTTCCGTGGGATCGGCCATGTACATGAGCACGAGCCGGCCCACCACGGCGTCGAAATCGTTTCCGATGTCCAGCGTACGGGCGTCGCCCGCCACGAATTCGACGTGTTCGTGTCCGGCGGCTTCGGCGCGCGCCCGGGCGGTTTCTACGATATCCGGGTTCATGTCCACGCCGATCACGCGGCCTTCCGGGCCGACGATTCCGGCAACGGCGAGCGACACGTCTCCGGCGCCGCTGCCGACGTCCAGCACCTTCATACCCGGAGCGATGCCGGCTTCCCTGAAAAAGCGAAGGGTGATGCCCTCGTAGAGCAGCGACTGGGAAATGAGGCGCTCGGTTTCTCCCTCGCTGCGTCCCATGGTGTAGATCGGGTCGGCATTCGTGTTGGTCATGGTGTGTACAGGTGCTGAAAATCGTAAGAAAAGAGCGGTTTGATGAGGCTTGAACCCTGCCGCTCGTCAGGGAATCAATTTCGCCGGTGGATCGATGCGTTGTTAATTATTGAACCGAACCGACAGGCCTATCCTGCTAAAATGCTGTGCACAGGGCAGGAATGTCAAGTAAAAACTATGTGAGGAATGCCGTTGCGGAATTCGTGGTTCGGTATCGTATTTTGGGCATGCCGTGTTTTCGGAAGAGGTTGTTTGCGGGGTTTCTGCAATGTGTTGATTGGAATACCCTTTTTCCGTGATTCGCCCGCGCCATATCCAGGCCTGTTCCATGACGGATTCTTCCCCCGGAAGCACTCTTGCCGCCCGCCTCGACGCGATCAACGAATTCGATCGGGAGCCGGTCTCCGAAGACCGCCTGAGGGGGCCGGGCGGGTTTATCGGGTTGTATGCCGGCGAGCATGTGGCGGGCACCGAATTCGTGATCGGGCCGCTTTTCGTGGCACATGGCGTAGCGACGGGCGATCTGCTGCTGGGCCTGCTGGTGGGAAATTTGCTGGCTGTATTGTCGTGGGCTTTTCTGTGCGCGCCCATCGGCACAAGGACCCGGCTGAATCTGTACTGGCACCTGCGGAAGATCACCGGTCCCAATCTGCTTTTCGCCTACAATATCGTCAACGCCCTGATGTTCTGTTTTCTGGCGGGGGCGATGATTTCCGTGGCGGCCACGGCGGTGGGCATTCCGTTCGATATGCCCATGCCGGGCCTGAGCGACCTGTATCCCAACAGCGCCGCATGGGTGGTGACGGTGCTGGCGGTCGGAAGCGTGGTGACCGTGCTCGCCGTGCTCGGGTTCGACAGGATTGCACGCTTTTCCAAGATCGCTTCGCCGTGGTTGCTGCTCGTGTTTCTGGCTGCGGGGCTGGCCGTACTGCCGGAGTTGGGGGTGCGGTCGTTCGAGGATCTGCGGACCGTGGCGAACGAGAAGATATGGACGGGCGTGCCGGTGGAAGGCCGCGTCCGGTTCACCTTCTGGCATGTAACGTTTTTTGCCTGGTTTGCGAACATGGCCATGCATATAGGCATGGCGGACCTGACCATTCTGCGGTACGCCAGAAAATGGCAGTACGGTTTCGCCAGCGCCTTCGGGATGTATCTCGGACATTACATGGCCTGGGTGGCGTCGGGCGTGCTGGTGGCGCTGGCTATTCAGCAGGGGGGCGAAGTGGCGCCCGGCCCGATTGCGTGGCTCGGAGCGGGAATCGCGGGGTTGATCGCCGTGGTGGTGGCCGGGTGGACTACGGCGAACCCGACGATTTACCGCGCCGGGCTGGCCATGCAGACCATCACTCCGAACTGGAAGCGCTGGAAGGTGACCCTCGCGGTGGGAGGGGTTACGACCGTGGCGGCCCTGTTTCCCGCGCTGATGATGCGCCTGCTTGACTTTGTGGCGCTCTACGGGCTCATTCTGATGCCGATGGGGGCGGTGATTTTCGCCGATTTCTGGATTCTGCCGAAGATGGGTCTGCGCTCCGGATACGCCGGCTGGAAACAGATCGCTTTCGACTGGCCCGCTGCGTTGACATGGATAGGGACGCTGGCCGCCTGCCGGTTGATGCATGTGATCTGGGGATGGGATATATTTTTTCTGGGCCTGCCCGGCTGGTTCATCGCAACGGGTTTGTTTATCGGGCTTAGCGTGATCCGGCAACGATCGGGTCGGGCGTCTCCTGCCGCGCAATCGTAACGTTTCCGCCTTGCATCATCGTTTCATCATACAGCGATTCGTCGCCCTGTACGCAATCATACGCCAATGACCACCGTGCTGAAAATACTGTCGTACAGCGGCCTTGCCCTGACGGTCGTTCCGGCTGTGCTGGTGCTTGCGGGCGTGCTTTCCTGGCGCACGCATGCGGTGCTTATGCTTGTGGGCGCCGTGCTCTGGTTTTCGACCGCCTCGTTCTGGATGGGCCGCGCCGATGCTTCCTGACAGGAGCCGGCAGCATACGCGCTGCGCCATGCCGGCAAGGTCCGCATTTTACCTCCCCCATAGTTTACCTTCCTGTTTCATTCCTATTGTCCTGACGCCATGATGACACCGGATCAGATCGACGCTTCGAACCGGGAATGCGACGAAGCCTGGCGCAGCGACTATGCGCATCTCGACGAACAACTGCGCCGCCGCGGCCTGGACCCTGATGCGGTCGTGGAGCAGGTGGCTGCTTTTGAGGTGGCGGTGCCCTCGTGGGCCCTGGGGACCGGCGGCACGCGGTTCGGGCGTTTTCCGGGCGGGGGCGAGCCGCGCGACGTATTCGAGAAAATGCAGGATGTGTCCGTGGTGCGCCGGCTCACCGGCTCGGCCTCGCGGATATCGCTCCACATTCCCTGGGACGAACCCGACGATCCGCAGGCCCTGCGGGAGCAGGCCGCGGCGCTTGGGCTTGCATTCGATGCCGTAAACTCGAACACCTTTCAGGATCAGGCCGGTCAGACGGTTAGCTACAAGTTCGGATCGTTCCAGCACACGGATCCCTCGGTGCGCAAACAAGCGGTGGCGCACAATCTGCATGTGGTCGAAGTGGGCGCCGCGCTGGGTTCGAACGCGCTGACGATCTGGCTGGGCGACGGGGCCAATTATCCGGGACAGACGCATTTGCGCAAGGCCTACGAGCGGGTACGGGATTGTCTGGCGGACGTGTACGAGGCGATGCCTTCGGACTGGAACCTGTTCATCGAACACAAGCCGTTCGAACCGGCGTTCTACGCCACGGTGGTGTCCGACTGGGGATCGTCGCTTATGCTGGCGCGGGAGACGGGGGAGCGGGCGTCGTGTCTGGTCGATCTGGGGCACCATCTCCCGAATGTGAATGTCGAGCAGGTGGTGGCGCGCCTCATCACGGCGGGCAGACTGGGCGGTTTTCATTTCAACGATGCGAAGTACGGAGACGATGATCTCACATCCGGCTCCATCAAACCCTACCAGTTATTTCTTATATTCAACGAATTGGCGGATGCCCTTGCGGACGGCGCGCTGCCCGCGAGCCCTTCGTACATGATCGACCAGAGCCATAACGTGAAGGATCCGGTCGAAGCGCTTCTGCAAACGGTGGACCGGCTGCAGAAATCCTGGGCCCGCGCGCTTATCGTGCGGCGCGATGCGCTGGCGCATTACCAGGAAACGAACGATGTGCTGATGGCCGAGGAGACGCTCCGGGAAGCCTACGAGACGGATGTGAGTGCATTGGCGGCGGCCGCTCGCAAACGTCTTGGGGGCGCCATCGACCCTGTGGGCGCGTTCCGGGCCTCACGGTACCGTGAGCAGGTTTCCGAGGCGCGCACCGGCGCCGCGTACGTTCCGCCGCAAAGCCTCTGATCGTAACCGGATGCACACCGGCGGCCCTATGCGGGAACGGGCACAACATATGCTTGCCGTGGACCTTGGCGCTGCGAGTGGGCGCGTCGTGTTGGGCCGGTTCGACGGGGAGCGTGTGGAGATGCAGGAAGTGCACCGTTTCGGGACGCCCATCGTGGAGGGAGACGGGCATATCCGGTGGGATATCCACGCCATGGAGGAGGAGATACGGATCGGGCTGCAGGCTGCGCTGGCCGAGGCGCCCGGGGTTCGCTCGGTTTCCGTGGACTCATGGGGCGTCGATTATGTGTTGCTCGATGCAGACGGATCTCCGGTTGGTTTACCGTATTGCTACCGGGATCATCGCCTCGACGGAGTGATGGAGACGGTATTTGAAACGGTGCCGCCGGAGGATATTTACGAATGCACCGGCATCTACTCCTGGCCGTTCAACACGCTGTACCAGTGGGTGGCCGATTCCGAAGAAGGTCTGCAAGCGGCGCATTGCCTCATGATGGCCGATTATTTCAACCACCGGCTTGGAGGCAGGCGGGCTGTCGAAGTGTCGCTGGCCAGCACCACGCAGATGATGGATGTGCATACGAGGGAGTGGGCGGCCCCGCTCATGCGGACAGTCGGTCTCGATCCCGTTCGGTGGCCCGAAATCGTTCCGTCGGGCACGATCCTCGGGTCGGTGCATGGTCATCCGGACATCGCGGTCATTGCCACATGCAGTCACGACACCGCGCTGGCTGTAGCGGCTGCCCCGGCGGTCGATCCGGATGCGGCATGGGCCTATATCAGTTGCGGGACCTGGTCGCTTTTCGGGGTGGAACGCGCTACGCCTGTGGTGACGGCCGAGGCGCTCGCCGCCGGGTTCACAAACGAGGCGGGGCTGGACGGTTCCATCCGCCTGCTCAAGAACCTGACCGGTCTGTGGGTGTTGCAGGAATGCGCGCGCGAGTGGGGGGGCGTGGCGTGGGATGCGCTGGAAGAGGAGGCTCGCGCAGCGCCCTCTATGGGTGTCGTGGTGGACCTGGAGGATCCGCGTTTTCTGCACCGCGACGGCATGGAAGAACGCCTGCTGGACACGCTGCGTGAAAACGGATCGCCGCTTCCGGCCTCGCGCGGCGCGTTATGCCGCCTGATCGTGGAGAGCATTGCGGATAGCTACCGCCGGGCGCTCATCGATCTGGAACGGGTGACGGGAGAGCGTATCGATGTGCTGCACCTCATGGGCGGGGGGTCGCAGAACAGCCTGCTGTGCGTATTGACGGCGCAGGCGTGCAACCGGCCTGTGGCGGCCGGCCCCGTCGAAGCGACGGCGCTTGGCAATGCGCTGATCCAGCTCAGAACGCTGGGCGCCCTGCCTCAGGGGGTTTCCCTGCGCGAGGTGTCCGCCCGCTCCTGTAATGTGCGCGCGTATCGGCCCAGCGGTCAGGTTTTGTAGGAGGTGATATCGCAAATTGCGCCTTTTTTACTCCATTTTTGCACATAGCCGTTATGAACAACCCTTCCGAATCCCCGAATTTCCTGCATGTAGAGGACCAGTGGGACGAGGCCGTGGCCGCCGGGCTGGACGGACTGGGCCGCCTCGTGTATCGCTCGAATCTGCTGGGCAGCGACCGGCGCTTCACGAATACCGGGGGCGGCAACACGTCGTCGAAGATCATGGAGCGGGACCCGGTTACGGGCGAGGAGGTGGAGGTGTTATGGGTCAAAGGGTCCGGCGGTGATCTGGGTAGCGCGGGCAGGGAAAACTTTGCTTCCCTGTACCAGCATAAACTGCTTGCCCTGCAGGAGACCTATGCGCGGTTTCCGGACCGGGGCCTGAAGACACAGGCGGAGGATGCGATGCCTGCGATGTATTCGCATGCCGTGTTCAATCTGAACCGGCGGGCGCCCAGCATCGACACGCCTCTGCACGGGTTCGTACCGTATCGGCATGTGGATCACATGCACCCGGTGGCCGCCATCGCCATCGCCACGGCGGACAACGGCGCCGAGTTGACGCGCGAGGCGTACGGCGGCGAGGTGATATGGGTGGACTGGAAACGGCCTGGATTCGAGTTGGGCCTCGACATGCAGCGCGTCTGCGAGGAATACCCGGAGGCGAAGGGGGTGATGCTGGGCGGGCACGGCCTTATCAACTGGGCCGACGACGACAGGGAGTGTTACTTGCTCACGCTCCGCCTGATGGACCGGGCGGAGCAATTCGTGGCCGAGCGTACCGCCGGGAAAACCCCGTTCGGAGGCGAAAAGTACGAGGCGCTTTCCGAGGCGGAGCGCAGCGCCGTGCTGGCGGACCTGCTTCCCTGGCTGCGCGGGCGGCTGAGCCGGGACCGGAAGGTGATCGCTACGGTCGATACGTCGAAAGAGGTGCTTGAATTTGTGAATTCCCGCGAGGCGTCCCGGCTCGCCGAACTCGGCACGTCGTGCCCCGATCACTTTCTGCGCACGAAAATCAAGCCGTTGTACGTGGATCGGCATCCCGCGGACGGGAGTCCCGATGCGCTCAGGGAGCATCTCGACGAGGCGCTGTCCGGCTACGCGGACGACTACGCGGCCTATTATGAGGCGTGCCGTCACCCGGATTCCCCGGCGATGCGCAGCGCCTTGCCGTCGGTGCTGCTTCTTCCGGGCGTTGGCATGATCGGATGGGGCAAGAGCAGGCGGGAGAGTGGTCTTGCCGCGGAGTTTTACGCTGCCGCCATACATGTTATGCGCGGTGCGGAAGCGATTGGCGCGTATACGGCGCTGCCCCGGCAGGAAGCCTTCGATATCGAATACTGGGCGCTGGAGGAGGCGAAGCTGCAGCGCATGCCTCCCGAGAAAGAGCTGGCGCGCGAGGTGGCGGTCGTTGTGGGGGCAGGCAGCGGGATAGGGGTCGCGGTGGCGCAGCGTCTTGCGGACGAGGGGGCGGTAGTGGCGGCGGTCGATCTGGACGAAAGCGCGGCCCGCGCCACGGCGCAGGGAATGCGCGGTACGGATGCGGACCATGTGCTTGCTTTTGGCGCTGACATCACGGACCGGGCGTCGGTGCGCAGCGTGTTGCAGCAAGTGGTGCTGGCCTGCGGGGGGATAGACCATGTGGTGGTCACGGCCGGGCTGTATCCGACCCCGGATGCCGGGGGCGATATCCCCGATACGGCCTGGGCCCGTGCGTTCGGCGTGAATGTGACCGGCTCCTGGATCGTGGCGGACGAGGCGGCCCGGATTTGGTCGGCGCAGGACCTGCCGGGGAGCCTCGTGCTGACGACGAGCGCCAATGCCGTGGTCGTCAAGTCGGGAAGCCTTGCCTACGACACGAGCAAGGCCGCCGCAAACCATCTCGTGCGCGAACTGGCCATGCGCCTGGCGCCGAAGATTCGCGTCAACGCCGTGGCGCCTGCGACGGTCCTCGGCGGGAGCGCCATGTTTCCGAGGGATCGCGTCATGGATTCGCTGGCCCGGTACGGATTGCCCTGCGAGGAAGGGGAGGATACGGACACGCTGCGTCGCCGGCTGGCGGATTTCTATGCAGAGCGTACGCTTACTCGCCAGACCATTTTCGTCGAAGATCAGGCCGAGGCCGTTTTTCTGCTGGCGAGCCGCCGTCTGGGTAAAACCACCGGGCAGATTCTTCAAGTGGACGGCGGGTTGCCGGAGGCGTTCCTGCGATGAAGGTCGGCCTGTTCGTGCCCTGTTATATCGACCAGTTCTACCCGCGGGTGGCGGTCGCGACGCTCGAATTGCTGGAGCGTCTCGGGTGTGACGTGGCGTACCCCCGCGAGCAGACGTGCTGCGGCCAGCCGATGGCGAATTCCGGGTGCGCAGAGGACGCCGAGGCGACGCACCGGCATACTGCCGCCTGCTTCCGGGAATTCGATTACGTGGTAGGGCCTTCGGGGAGTTGCGTGTTGCACCTGAGGGAGCATGTCGAGCAGACGGACACCGTCCGGTATTACGAATTGTGCCAGTTTCTTGTGGAAGTGTTGCAGGTGGACCGCCTGCATGCGTCCTTTTCCGGTCGGGTGGGTCTGCATGCCTCCTGCCATGGGCTCCGGGGGCTGCGCCTGGCAAGTTCGTCAGAGCGCCGCGAGCCGCCGTTCGATCATGTGGCGCATCTTCTGGGCATGATAGACGGGCTGGACCTGGTGGGTCTGAGCCGCCCGGACGAGTGTTGCGGATTCGGAGGGATCTTTGCGGTGCAGGAAGAAGCGGTTTCGGTCCGGATGGGCGCCGATCGCCTCGACGACCACTTGCGGCATGGCGTAGAGGTCATCACAGGCGCCGATATGTCCTGTCTGATGCATCTCGATGGGCTCATCCGCCGGCGGGACATGCCGTTGCGGGTGCTGCATGTGGCCGAGATTCTGAACGGAAGTGCGGAGGCGCATCATGCATGACGCTGCACAGCATGCCGGTCCCGTCGATCATTCCGACCGGGCGGCGCGCTTCAATGCCGATAGCGAGCAGGTAACCTGGCACGATTCCGTGCTCTGGCGCATCCGTGAAAAGCGTGATGCGGTTTCGGAGAATGTGGAAGGGTGGGAACGGCTGCGTGAGCTTGCCTCGCAGATCAAGGAACACACGCTGTCGAAACTGGACGAATATCTGGTTGAGTTCGAAGCCTGCGCCACGGCGAACGGCGTGCAGGTCCACTGGGCCTCGGACGCGGAGGCGCACAACCGCATCGTGTACGATTTGCTGGAAGCGCGGGGGGTCCGCCGCGTGGTCAAGAGCAAGTCCATGCTGACGGAGGAATGCCACCTGAACCCGTATCTCGAAGCGCGCGGTCTCGAAGTCGTGGATACGGATCTGGGTGAACGCATCGTGCAGCTCAGGGAGGAGCCTCCCAGTCATCTTGTGGCGCCGGCGATACATATCCGGAGAGAGGAGATTTCCGTACTGTTTCACGAGAAGCTGGGCACGCCCGCAGGATCGTCCGATCCGCAGTTTCTGGCCGGAGCCATGCGCCAGGATCTGCGCGCCCGTTTCCTGAGCGCCGACGCCGCGATCACAGGCGTCAATTTCGCGGTGGCCGCCACCGGCGGGCTGGTGGTGGTGACCAACGAGGGGAATGCGGACCTGGGGGTGCATCTGGCGCCGGTACACATTGCCTGCATGGGCATCGAGAAACTTATTCCGCAACCGGAGCACCTGAGCGTTTTTCTGCGCCTCTTGTCCCGCAGCGCCACCGGGCAGCCTCTTTCCATCTACACGTCGCATTTTCACCGTCCGGCGCCGGGTGGCGAACTCCATATTGTGCTCGTGGACAACGGGCGCACGCGCCATTTGGCGCGGGAGGATTTTCGTGCTTCGCTCAAGTGCATACGGTGCGGGGCGTGCCTGAACACCTGCCCGGTGTACCGGCGCAGCGGGGGTCATAGCTACGGAGCCACGCCATCCGGTCCGATCGGGGCGATTCTGGCGCCCGGCAGGGATATGAAGCAGTACGCTGCGCTCCCGTTCGCCTCGTCGCTGTGCGGTTCGTGCAGCGACGTATGCCCGGTCAAGATCGATATCCATGCCCAGCTCTACCGGTGGCGTCAGGTGGCGGTGCGCGAGGGGCATATTTCCCGGGGCAAACGCCTGGGGATGAAAATGGCCGGATGGATTACCCGGCGGCCGGGCCGGTACCGGCTGGCGGGCCGGTTGGCCCGGAGTTTTCTGCGGTATGCGCCGCGCCGCCTGGTCTACACGCGCTGGAATGCCTGGGGACGGGCGCGGGAGCTTCCGGAACGTCCCGGCCGGTCGTTTGGCGAATGGTATGCCGCGGAGCGGGGGAAGGAATGAAACGAAAGGAACACGATTGCGCCTTGGGCGGATGTATGATCCATTGTCCCGAAGGCGCCGCAAAAAGATGAGCCGAAAGCGCCGACATAACGCTTTAGACAGGGCCGAACATGGATCCCCGGCCCGCCAAGCCATTCTTGATGCGGTGCGCCGCGCCGGACTGCCGTCCGTGCCCCTTCCGGCCATCACCGGCGTGCGGGATCCCGATACAGGCGATCAGGTTTCCCGGTTCATGGTCTCGGTGGAGGCCGCTGCCGCAGCCGTACAGATCGTGGAGACGGGCGGCGTGGAGGCGGCGGTGCGGGAGCGCTTCCCGGAGGCCGCTTTCATCGCGGCGACGGCTCCGGCGTGGTCCTTCGACCGGATCGACGCCCACACCGATACGCACACCATGGCCCGGCTCGACGTGCTGGTGTGCCCCGGCGAATTCGGCGTGGCGGAGAACGGGGCCGTATGGCTGGGCGAATCCGCGATGGGGTCGCGGGCGGCCCCGTTTCTGACGCAGCACCTGATGCTTGTGCTGGACAAAAACGCCATTGTGCCGGACATGCACGCAGCCTATGATCGCCTCGATGTGGCCCGGGAGGGCTATGGCGTGTTTGTCGCGGGCCCGTCCAAGACCGCCGACATCGAACAAGCCCTGGTAATCGGGGCGCACGGCCCCCGCAGCCTCACCGTGCTGCTTACATAGGGTACGCTGCCATTATGCCCGGAACGGCGCCAGATGCTTCTCGAAATGCCGCCGGACGCCTTCCCGGTGTGCATCGGTGTGCTCGGTAAGTACCGCATACACCTCGTCGTAGTATGTTTCGAGGACCGCGCCGAACGCCACATGAACTACCTGTCGGGCGTGATGATCGTCGAGCAGGGTCGGCAGGGCGCCATCGTCCACGTCCGGGATCCGTTCGATGCGCCCGTCCAGATGGTAGCTCTGGCGGTTCGTAGCATACCCGTCCACGGCCAGGTCCAGAATGCGGCGGAAGAGGCCCGGCGCGCACTTTGCGATGACGCGCAAGGCCTCCAGCCAACTGGTGCCGGAGGTTTTGACATGGACGTATTCCGGCGTGCGCCGCTGGATATACGGGTAGATGGCCAGTTTGTCGCTGCCGGAATGCACGCTCAGTTTGTAGGGGCCGAGTGATTCCGCAATGGCGGCATGGGTGGCGTAGTCCTTGTCGAACGCGTCCACATCGCCCACATAATCCACGCCCTTGTAAAAATCTCCGACGAATCGGGGGGCAAGGCCGATGAAGTCGATACCGAGCCGGTGCAGTTCCAGCGTAATGAAGCGGTGTTGCTCCGGAGTGGTGGGCGTGTCCGTTTCGTCGACCGAGACCTCGAGATCGAAGGGGATTGCGCCGAAGCGGCTGCGCAGGTGTGCATGGAGCCGGGCCGTTTGCGCCAGCGCCGCGCCGTACTTGACCGCGGCCCGCAGGTAGGCTTCTTCAGAGAATGTATCCGCCGCCTGCCCGATTACGTAAAGATTGCGATGGTCCTTCGGATTGCTTTGCAGGATATCCCAGGGCAGTTCGGCCAGATGCTGCTGTAGCGCAGCGCTGTTCTCCGTATCGGCGGCGGGGTACACGTATTGCCCCGGGTCGAGCGTGAAGCCGATGAAGCCCGCGTCGATGCACCGGTCGATTTCCGCCTCGGTCTTGACATGGTCGGCGTCGCAGCCGAATCCGCCCCGGTATCCGGTTTCGAGCACGGCCCAGGTAACATCGTCCATGACCTGTTGGGGGCTGCGCCGGGCCCGCGCCATTTCACGCATGGATTGCTGCGGGAGAACCGGAAAGAAGCCGCTTTCCTGCACGGCTTCGAGCGCGTCGAGGTGTCCGGGTGTGGCGATACCCAGCCGGTCTCCGAACCCGAACGATTTGCGCAGACCTGTGAGTTCCGGCGCCGTCCATGGGAGCGTCTCCCGAAGGGCCCGGGCATTGTGCGCATTGAGGGGACCGTGCAGTCCGTTTGCGGCTCGTTCGCCCTGGAATCCGTTCGGTGCGTCTCCGGCAATGTGCAGCAGGCGCTCGGCGCCGCGCCGGATGATGGTGAAGGTATTTTGCGTCGCCATCCTGTTACCGATTGATATAGGTTATTGATATAGGAACCTCTGATTAAATCCGCATGGACGAGGACCTTGGGACGCGTCTTCTCTCAAAACATAAACGTGCGGTTGGCCGCGGGTTTGCAGGATATCCCGGGCCCTATGTTTTGTTCGAATGCGCGTCCCAAGGTCCCTGTTCTCGGTTGCGATTTTGCAGACCGGGGCGTTACGACCGGGCATGCCAGGGGGTCCCGTACCGGTTGCACAGCGCAGCAAGGGTTTCCATACGCTTGCGGGCAGTGGTCTTCATGAAAGTATCCAGGGCCTCGCCTTCCAATGACACCCCCTCGCCCCAGACGGCCCGCCCCGCAATGACTCCGCTGGCCCCGGCCCGGCACGCTGCCTCCGCCTGTTTGGCGAACAATTCGAACGATACGCCCCCGCTCAATAGCGTCCACGGGACCGTGCAGGCTTCGTCGAGGTCCCGGAGCGCCGGTTTCCAGGTATCCGGGGACACATCGGGATTCAGGGGGAAGGGCACTTTCAGCACATCCACGCTGCGTTGCGAAAAATGCCGTGCGGTTTCCACCGTGACCTGTGTGCGTTCCTCATTGGAAAGGGTCTGGTCGGGTTTGAGCGAGCAGGCCACCGGTTCCAGAAAGAACGGCAGGCTGCAGGCGCGGCACTGTGCCCCGATCCGGTCGACCAGTTCCGTTTGCGCGCGGGCTCGCGCGGATTCCGGGTGAAAAAACAACAGCAGTTTGGCCCCATTGCCGCCGGAACGGACGATTTCCTCTACCCCCCAGTTTTCGATGAATTTCGTTTCCCGGCGGCTTGGATGCGCGCTGTAGTCGGTGATTTCCAGGGGGGCAAGGAGGCCGAATTCGCTTTCGGGGTTGCCGGGCATATCCGCGGGCATATTTTCGAGAGCAAGGAAGCCATAATCCGGATCGGCCAGCACGGCGCTGTACGAACCGGCAAGTCCTTGGATCGCCGCCCGCTTGAATGTCAGGAGGTCCTGTCTGCTTACAGGGCGGCCCCGTGCGGTGGCCATATCCTCTGCAAGATTGGCCCGGTGATCGATGGCGAGTATGGTAAACACCCCTTCTGCTCCCGCACACCGGCTCAAATGCCGCTCGATCGCAAGGCGCGCCGCGGGCCGGTCCTTGGGATTTTCGTCCTTGCGGGTTTCCTCGTCTGCCCGAATGAATGCAGTCCCCATCAGAATCCCCCTTGCTCCTCGATAAAGGAAACTGCTTCGTCCTGCGTGGGCATGTCGTTCGCGCAGGCATGGCGCGTCACGATGATGGCTCCGGTAGCGTTGCCGAACCGGGCGCATTTCTCCCATGTCCATCCCTGCAAAAAGGCGTAGACGAATCCGGCGGCCCAGGCGTCCCCGGCGCCAAGCACATTGAGTATCTCCACGGAAAACGGGGCCGCGCGATGCACGCCTCCGTCTTTGGTATACACCTCCGAGCCCCTTTCCCCCCGCTTGACGGCGACGGCGCGCTGCACCAGATCGAGCAGTACGGGTACGGCCTCCTCGACACTGGGCCGGTCGGCCGCGGCGGTGATTTCGTCCTCGGTTCCGATGGCGATGTCCACGAGAGGGAGGGCGTTGCGAAGATGTTTGCCGAAGGCGTCAAGGTCCGCCCAGAGCGTGGGCCGCCGGTCTATATCGAGGATGATTTCGGCGCCTGCCGCGCGGGCGAGCTCCATAGCGTGCAGCGTGGCGCTTCGGGCGGGCTCGCCGCTGAACCGGGTCCCCGCCACGAACAGCGCGTTCGCATCGTCGAAAGCGATCGGAGCAATATCCTCTGCCGTCATGTGCATATCGGCCGGATCGGGGCGGTAGTACACGAGCGGGAACGTGTCGGGGGGGAGGATGCTCAGAAAAGCCAGCCCGGTCAAGTGCTCCGGATCGCGGACGACATACCGGGTATCGACGCCTTCTTTCGTCAGAAAGTCGATCAGGCCGTCGCTCAAGCCATCCGTGCCGATCCGGGAGGCCATCGCCACACGCAGGCCCAGCCGGGCCGCGCCGGTGGCAAAGTTGGTCGGGCATCCCCCGGCATAGACACTGAAATGCCGTACGCGGGACAGTTCCACGCCGATCTCGTCGGCGTACAGGTCGATCGCCAGCCGCCCCAGGCTGATGACGTCAAACGTTCGTTCGGACATATTTGGCCGGAAAAATCAGAAGGTGCGGGTCCATTCGCTCGGCCAGCGTTCCACCACCACTTTCGTTTGCGTGTAGAACTCCACGCCGTGCCGGGACTGCGCATGCAAGTCCCCGAAGAAACTTTCGTTCCAGCCGCTGAACGGGAAGAAGGCCATCGGGGCGGCCACGCCGATGTTGACGCCGATGTTGCCGGCGTCCGCTTCGTAGCGGAATTGGCGCGCATGCGCCCCGCTGCTTGTGAAGATGCAGGCCATGTTTCCGTAGGGACGGTTGTTTACGAACCGGATAGCCTCGTCGAGGGTCTCGACATGGGAAAGGCTCAGTACCGGGCCGAACACCTCGATCCGGGACAGCGTGCTTGCCGGGGGAATATCCGAAAGCACGGAGGGGAAAAGAAAATACCCGTCTTCGTAGCCTCCGACTTGCCTGCCCCGCCCGTCCACTACGACCCGGGCGCCCTCTTTCGCACCCGTTTCGATGAGTTCTTCGATGCGCTGCCTGCTTTGCTCGGAAATCACGGGCCCCATTTGTACGTCCTCGTCCAGACCGTAGCCCACCCGGCGGGCTGCGGCGGCCTCCGCGATTCGTTCGGTAAATTCCTTGCCTGCGCTTCCTACCGTTACGGCTACGGAAGCGGCGAGGCATCGCTGTCCGGCGCACCCGAACGCGGAGTCGGCCATGATCTGCGTCGTCATGTCCATGTCCGCATCCGGCATGATCACCACCGGGTTCTTGGCGCCTCCCTGGCATTGCGCGCGTTTACCCGAAGCGGCCGCCCTGCCGTAGATATATCGCGCCACCGGCGTGGATCCTACGAAACTCACGGCGCGCACCAGCGGATGATCGAGGAGCGCATCCACCGTGTCTTTGCTACCGTGCACGAGTTGCAGCACACCCGACGGAAAGCCGCATTGGTCGATCAGGTCGAATAGCCGGGCGCTGGTCATAGGGACGCGTTCGCTCGGCTTCAGGATGAAGCAATTGCCGGTAGCGACGGCGTAGGGCAGAAACCACAAGGGGATCATGCCCGGAAAATTAAACGGGGTAATGGCGGTGGTCACGCCCAGCGGTTGCCGGATCATGTGCTCGTCGATGCCGCGCGCAATGTCCTCGTTGTTCACGCCCTGCATGAGTATGGGCGTTCCGATAGCCACCTCCACGTTTTCGATGCCGCGCCGGAGCTCGCCCAGGCTTTCCCGGAAAGTCTTGCCGCATTCGTTCGTGATGGTCCGGGCAAGGTCTTCGACGTGTTCTTCCAGCAGTTGCTTGAGTCGGAAAAGGTGTTGTATGCGTTCCGTGATTGGCGTAGCCCGCCATGCAGGGAATGCCTTGTGCGCCGCCTGCACGGCATGGTCCACCTCTTCCTTCGAGGAGAACGGAACCCGCGCCAACGGCTCGGCGGTGGCCGGATTGATCACGTCCAGCAGGGAGCTTTCCCGGCGGAGGCGCCAATCGCCTTCGATATAATGATAGAGTGGGGTGGGAGGCATGACGTAGAGTGAGAATATTTTGTGAAGATGCGTGATGCGGAAGGCATGCGCACATCGGCAGGCCCGCAAGGTACAACCGGCGCCACAAAGGGTAAATCCGGCGAATGGCTTCCGGTTCCTGTCACCATGCGTTGCAGAAAGGCGTCATGGTCGGGCAGGACGGAACCCGGTTTTCAGGCGGTATGTAAAGGGAAGGCAAGTACGCTTGGGGCGAGGCCCCGTTAACGGACGTCGAACGAAACGGTTGCCATGAAAGCCGTAATGAAAGTGGCCCCGGGCGTGGGGCATATCGAACTTCGCGATATCCCCGAACCCGACCCGGCTCCCGGACAGGTCAAGATTCGTGTGCAGGCTGCCGGCATCTGCGGCACGGACCTGCATATATATAAGGCCGAATTTCCATCGCGGCCTCCCGTCGTGCTCGGACACGAAGTGGCAGGGGAAATTGTGGACGCCGGAGACGATGTGGATCATCTTGCGCCGGGTCTTCGCGTGACGACCGAGACCTATTTTTCCACGTGCGATGCATGCCGCTATTGCCGCACCGGGCGCGCCAACCTGTGCCTGGATCGTCTTTCGATCGGCTCCGCGGTCAACGGAGGGTTCACCCGGTACGTGATCGTGCCGGCTTCCAACATCCATGTCCTGCCGGACAATGTGGATTTCCGTGCGGGCGCCCTGACGGAGCCGCTTGCATGCGTGGTCCACGGCGTTTCGAGCACCCCGACCGTGTCCCCCGGCGATGTAGCGGTCGTGGCGGGCCCCGGAGCCATCGGTCTGCTTACATTGCAGGTGATCAAGGCGGCCGGCGCGACGGTGGTTATGCTCGGCACGGACAGCGATGGGCACCGTCTGGATATGGCCCGTTCGTTCGGGGCCGACCACATCGTCAACGTGCAGCGCGATAATCCTTCGGAACTCGTTGCCGGCATTACGCCTGAACGAATGGGGGCCGATGTGGTGTACGAATGCTCGGGTGCGGGACCTGCCGCGGCGGGGTTGCTGGACCTTGTTCGCCGAGGGGGGCGGTATGTGCAGATCGGCCTTTTCGGTAAACCGGTCGCGTGGGACCTTGACCAGGTATGCTACAAGGAGCTTGTCGTGACCGGCAGTAACGCGAGCGTACCCGCCGCCTGGCTGCGCGCGTTGCAGTTGCTGCAAACCGGGCAGGTGCGTACGAAACCGCTCATCACCGATATCCGTGAGGTGACGGAGTGGAAGCAGGCCTTCGAAGGGTTCGAGCGCCGTCGGGGTGTCAAGACGCTCTTCATCCCCGTGGATTGACGGACCGTCCTGCCGGGACATGCCGGGAAGCGATAAGAGAAAAAATTTTCGGAGTTGCTTTATTATTCACGATGTCGTAACCTATGTCGGATTTTAGGCGTTCTGTCCGCGCAATATGCCCGGCAGGCGCCCTTTTGAAGTCATTCACATCAATCCAGAAGGTCATGCAAATGAGACTGGCAAAGTTACTGTTTACGCTTGCTCTGCTTATCCCGGCCACTGCCTGGGCGCAGCAAGGCAAGATCGCTGGTCAGGTAACCGATACGGCCACCGGAGAATCGCTTCCCGGGGTGAATGTCGTGATCGAGGGGACGACGCAAGGCGCCGTAACCGATGCGGAAGGGTTCTACCACATTCTGAATGTGCGTCCCGGTACGTACGACCTGCGCGCATCGTTCATCGGATACACGGCGTCGGTACAGGAGGGAATTCAGGTAAGTACCGACCTTACCTCCACCGTTAATTTCCAGATTCAGGAAGAAACGGTAGGACTTGACGAAGTGGTCGTCGTGGCCGAGCAGCCTATTGTGCAGGCGGACGTTTCGGCGAACGTGGCGAACCTGAGCGCCCAGGATTTCCAGGATCTGCCTGTAGCGGGCGTCTCGGAAGTGCTGGATCTGCAGGCGGGCATCGAGCCGGGCATGAGAGTGCGCGGCGGCGGGCTCAACGAGGTCGCCTTTATTGTGGACGGCTTGCAGATGCGCACGGGCCGCCACAACGATCCCATGACCAGCGTCAGTTACACGTCGCTTGAAGAAGTGCAGGTGCAAACGGGCGGGTTCAGCGCGGAATACGGAAACGTGCGCTCGGGCATCGTGAATGTGGCTACGAAAGAGCCTTCCCGCACGGAATACACGGTGGATGCGCTCCTTCGTTTTGCGCCGGCTCAGGACAAGACCTTCGATCCCTATCACCAGTTGCCCTCGAGTTGTTCCTATCCTTCTTCCGTCATCGAATGCAACACATGGTTTGCGCGTCCGGTGCTGGATCCCTCGGTTCGGCTGAACGGTTCGGGCGGCGTATGGGATGCCTACGAAGCACGGCAGTACAAGCCGTTCCCGGGTTGGGCGGGCATTATTAGCCGTTTGCACGATGAAGGGTTCGACGTGACCGAAGCGGACATGATCGAATACTGGCACTACATGTGGCGCAAGAGCAACGAGATCACAATGCCGGATTACGATGCCGATATCACGATCGGCGGTCCGATTCCGGGTATCAGCCAGCATCTCGGCGGTCTGCGCTTCCTTGCTTCTTATCGCGGATCTCAAACGGCGTATCTGTATCCGCAGGACCGGGAAGCATACACGGACAATACCTATCAGGTGAAGCTGATTTCCAACGTGGGCCCCGGCATGAAACTGACGGCCCATGCGCTCGGCACGCGGCAGCGCGGCCAGCTTTGGCATGAAAACGCCCGGGGCACGCAGTTGTGGACGGGCCAGATCCCGGCGTATCCATGGTGGCAGAGTGAGGGGCGTGACGTAGGCAAGCAGATCTGGGAGATCGACATTCGCGGGGACGAGTTGTTCACGGACGGGCAATGGCCCATCGGCGATGTCGATCACGACATGCTGGGCTTGCAGTTCACGCATACGCTGAATCAGAACACCTTTTACGAGGTGGGCTTGCAGCGCATGGAGTCGAATTACCAGACCCGTCTTCCGACGCTGCGGGACGGATCGTTCGTATGTTCGGCAGACGGCACGGGTCCCAATGGCGAGTCCTGCCAGCCGTATGAACTCGTTCGTGTTCCCTGGACGGACAACTTCGGTCGCCCCAATCCGGGCTTCGAAGGGCACGCGGGTCTCGTGTGCTTCGGCGGCGGATCCGATGTCACCGGCGACGGTGCGTCTACGCCGTATTGCTCCGGTGAGGAGCCCTTTGGCTTTGCCGGGATCGGCGGTAATATCCTGACGGACGAATCGACGGGCGGCCACTGGGTGAAGACGCGCGATACCTCGTCCGTGACGGTGTACACCGGTCGCTTCGATCTTACGAGCCAGCTCAATCGTTTCTTTCTTTTCCAGACGGGCGCCGAGCTGATCTACAGCGACTACGACATGAACTACGCGAGCATAAACATTGCGCTGGCAGGCCCGCAGTCGGGCGCGCGCTGGCCGTGGGACGGCTCGCCGGTACAGGGCGCCGCCTATGTCCAGGGTAAGCTCGAATTCCAGGGCATGATCGCGAATCTCGGCGTGCGCCTCGATTACTTCGACCCGAATACGGAATGGTGGCAGTACGGATTCTACGATGGCATCCTGCGCTTCGACAGGGACAGACTGGATGAGGATCTTCCAAGAGAATCCGTCGGGTCCCAGATTGGCGTCAGCCCCCGCGTAGGCATTTCCTTCCCGATCACGACCAACAGCAAGTTGTACTTCAACTACGGTCACTTCCGCCAGATGATGGACGCCTACGACGTACTGGGCATTCAGCAGTCCAAGGCGGGCGGCATCGATCAGATCGCGAATCCGAACCACCCCCTGCCCAAGACGGTGGCGTACGAACTGGGCTTCGACCAGAACGTGCTGGATCTCTTCCTGCTGCGGGTTTCCGGGTACTATCGGGATAACAAGGAAGAAACCCGGAACGTCAATTTCCAGAGCCTTGGCGGCGTGGTGAATTACTCTACGAAGATGCCGTGGCATTACTCGGATACGCGGGGAGCGGAGTTCAGCATCTCCAAGAACCGCGGCAGGTGGGTCCAGGGTTTTGCGAACTTCACCTACCAGCAGCGTAAGTCGGGCAACTTCGGGTACTCGAATTTCTTCGAGAACTCGTTCCAGATGGTGAACTGGCTGCGCACCGCCACGGACTACAGGCAGTCTGCGCCGGTGGCCGAGCCGTTCGCCCGCGCGAATCTGCTGGTGCTTACGCCGCAGGGCTTCGGCCCAGAGGTCGGCGGGAAGACCCCCCTGGGCAATTTCCGGATCAGCCTCCTCGGCGAATGGCGTCAGGGCGTTGCGCTGACCTGGGCGGGCGATTTTGCCGCAAGCATTCCGGAAGTGCGCAACAATCTCCGGTACCGGGATTACTGGAATTTCGACCTGCGGTTTACGAAGCACTTTGCCGCCGGCCCCACGCAGTTGCAGTTGTTTGCGGACATCGACAATGTGTTCAATCTGCGGCATTTGAACTGGGGCGGCGCGTTCCTCGAACGTCAGGGAGACGATGCCGGGGATTACATGCGGTCGCTCCATTTGCCGGAGGATATGTTCGACCAGTTGCCGGAAGGCAGTTCCAAGCCGTACGAATGGGTTCCGGGGAACGACCGCCCGGGCGTATTCCGCGACTGGGATGTCGCCTGGCAGCCGATCGAAGCCAAGGCCACGCTGCCGGAGGCTCCCGATGCGGGCTTCGAGAAGGGCTGGGTGTATGCCGCCGATACGGGTACGTATCATGAGTGGACGGGCAGCGCCTGGCAAGAGGTTTCCGGTAGTAAGCTGGATCAGGTGCTGGACGACAAGGCATACATCGATATGCCGAACCACCGGTTCAATACCTTCCTGAATCCGCGCCGGGTCACGCTCGGTCTGCGAGTAAGCTTTTAGAGCAAATTGATGCGTCCGGGGGGCGGCGGCATTGTGTCCGTCGCCCCTTCGACGTGTCCATCCGGGGATGAAATCACCGGCAGTTATTCTGTACATTCGAACGAGATCATGATGAAAGCCAGTTACAAACTTTTCACGGGCGCTGTTCTTGCGTTCACGTTGGGGGTACTGGGCGCCGGTACGGCCGCTGCCCAGTTCACCGTTTCGTGGATCGACATCGGAGACTACCAGGACGGGTACCCCCAGGTGGGCGTCAAGAACGAAACGTCGAACCTGATGGCCTATCCGGCCATTCACCGGAATGCGACGCACGAGCGCTCCGGAGCCTTCTGGATCGGCGCCAAGAACTGGACGGATCCCAACGGACAGGCGTATCCGTACTACACGTCGCGCATCGGTCCCCGCGACCCCGGCGTGGATTTCGCCTTTCCGGTGGAAGACAAGTTGATTGCCAAATGGGAGGACACGGAGGTCACGGTAGACGGCGTGGCTTCGTTCGACCGGGTGGCGGTTGTGAGCGAGGTCGATCCGAACCTGCCGGCCGACCGGGTTCAGGAATCCGTATGGAACATGAACATCGGCATCACCGTCCGCAAGCGCGCATACGCCTGGAGCAATGCGTTTCACGACGAATACCACATTGTCGAGTATCTCTTCACGAATACGGGGAATACTGACGACGACCCCGAAATCGAGCTGGATGGCCAGAATCTCGAGGAAACCTATTTCTACTGGATTCATCGCTGGCGTGGTACGGATACGGCCGCATGGATCGGTGATGGCGGCCAGGTGTGGGGCAAGTACAGCATGGTGGACGCCGTAGGCGACGGCCATGCCGATTATCCGCTCGACATCACGGCGTATTATCTGTGGAAGGGCTACGAGCCGGATTATTCCGCGGGCAACTGGGACAACCTCGGGGCGCCGATTCTCGAAGCGCACTGGTCTCAGGCGACAGGAGATACGGTGGGTCGTCTGGCCGGGGCCTATTTCGATGGGGAGATGCCTTTGTACGCTCCGAATTCCATAAGCGACGCCTCCTTCGATCGCAATGTGCAGCCGCATACGATCGGCTTCATGGATCAGGACGAGAAACTGACGGCGGCGGGAGCTCCGCACCTCGAGTATTACGAAGACGGCATCCTCACGCGCGAGGACCACACGCCGGCGCCCGAAGGATGCTCTTCGGATGTATCCCGCACGCGTATGTGCCCGATGTGGGCGGATCGTATCGAGCCTGACGGCAATTTCTGGGATCCGTCGAACAATCCGAGCCAGGGCCGCCAGGGAGGCCACGCCGCAACGGTGGCGTACGGCCCCTACGAAATGGCTTTTGGCGATGAGGTGCGTATCGTGTTCGCACGTTCCGTGGGCGGTCTCGACTTCGACGCCGCACTCGCTATCGGCCGGGAGTATAAACTCACGGGTCGGAACAGGGATGCGATCATTCGCTACGACGCCAACGGCGACGGGGTCATCAAGGACGATGTAGCGTACAGTTTCCATGACGTGTACGATCTGGGGCTCGAGGCCCAGACAAAGAACCAGTGGGTACTGACGGCAAGGGATTCGCTTTTCAAGAACTTCGTGAATGCCAGGGCGGTCTACGAGGCGTCGAACAATTTCACGACCTACCCCGTTGCACAGCCGCCGCTTCCGCCGAGTACGTTTGCGGTAGCAGGCAAGCCCGGTCAGATCGAACTTTCCTGGGAGCCGCTGTCGGGCGGTCCGACGCGCACCGGTTGGGAAGTGTACCGTACGGAGCGGAATGTCTGGTGGAGCCCGGCGTACGACTACGTACGTGAAGCAGGCGATCTGATGGGAGCGTTGAGCAGTATGGACCAGAATGCGCAGGAGGGAAGGCTTCGCCGGGTGGAAGACGAAATGCCATACACTTGTCTGGCTGGCGCTCGTCCCGATTGCGAAAGCGGCATGCTGGCTGCCTCGGCGACATCGTTTAACGATCAGACCGCCGTCCGCGGTACGGATTACTACTACTATCTCGTTGCGGTTGGCGAAAACCTTCCCAACGATCCGAATGGGCTTACGGGGGTTCCCGGCGGAGGCGTGCCGCTGCGCAGCAGCCGGTACCTGACGCAGACCTACCAGCCGGCCAACCTGAAGCGACCGCCGTTCGGGGCTACCGGGACGATCGAGGATGTTCGCGTAGTGCCGAACCCGGTGAATCTCGGTTCCGACCAGTCCATTCGTTTCACGAAGGAGGACGAAATCGCTTTCTTCAACATTCCGGGAGATTGCACGATCAGGGTTTACTCGGAGATCGGCGAACTCATCGAGACGATCGAACACACCGACGGCAGTGGGGACGAGAAGTGGAACCTCACCACAAGTGCCCGGCAGTTGCTCGTGAGCGGTATTTACATTGCCGTGATTACCGACAATGCAACGAACGATCAGGTATTCCGGAAATTCACGGTCATTCGGTAACCCGGCAAAGGGGGTGGGCCGTTTGTCGGCTCACCCCCGAGGCCTCTACACACGAGACCCTTTATCGACATTCAATCAGGCTTGATTATGAAAAGGAGTATTGTTACTACGTGCTTCCTCGTAGCCATCGGGTTACTGACGGCCCCGTCGGCGTTTTCGCAGACGTTTATCCCCAGCCCGGACGAGGAGGTGGAAACGACCAAGCGCGGTCAGACCGGCTTCAAGTTTCTCTCTGCGTCCGTGGATGCGAGGGCGACCGCCATGGGCGGCGCCGTGACGTCGTCCACGACAGGTTCGTCGTCGGCGATGTTTTACAATCCCGCTTCCATGGCTCGCATGGGGAGTAATTTCAGTGCGGGATTCGGCATCATGAACTACCTCGTGGACATCCAGTACAATGCCGCGAGCGTGGCGTACCGCCCGGGCGGAGGAAACTACGGAGTGGTCGGCCTTTCCCTTGTGAACGTGGATTACGGGGATTTTCTGGGCACGGTTCGCGCGGAAAACGAAGACGGCTACATCGATACGGGGGTCTATAACCCGACCGCGCTTGCAGTAGGCGTAGGGTATGCCCGGTCGTTTACGGATCGCTTTTCCGTAGGCGCGCATGTCAAGTACGCCAAGCAGGACCTGGGCTCGCACGCCAAGGCGCGTTCGGACGACGGCGCTACGTCTCTTGACGACGGTACATCCGCCACCTTCGAGGATTATGCGCTGAATACCATCGCGGTCGATTTCGGCGTGCTGTACGACACGGGCTTCGAGAGCCTCACGATCGCTATGAGCACCCGGAATTTCTCGCGGGAGCTGGTGTACGAGCGGGAGCGTTTCGAACTTCCCCTGACGTTCCAGATCGGTATTTCGATGGACGTGATGGATCTCACCAGCATGGATCCGAACATGCATTCCTTCATGGTTTCCGTGGATGCGCAGCGTCCGCGTGACTTTGCGGAGCATGTCAAGGTCGGCGGCGAGTACACGCTCATGAACATCCTGTCCCTGCGCGGCGGGTTGGGGCGCGCTTTTGTGGGCGAAGACTCGGAAGAAGGATTCAGCTTCGGAGCAGGTTTGCAATACAGTGCTTCGGGCATTGGATTCGGTGTGGATTATGCCTACACGGACTTTGGTGTTTTCGACGCAATCCAGCGCTTCGCCGTCAATATCTCCTTCTGATCCGATCTCCGGTTTTTTGTTGACGGGCTGGCCGGGCGCTGTCCTTGTCTGTTTCGCTGCGGGTTGGTTGAGTGCATGTTCGCTCTCCACGCCGCAGTCGGCAGATGAGGAGGGGGTCCGGCTTCCTGTTTTTACGAATGTGGCTGCGGAAGCCGGGCTTGGCGCCTTCAGGCACGTCAATGGCGCCGCCGGAGACAAGTGGTACCCCGAGCAAATGGGGTCCGGGGGGGGATTCTTCGATTACGACGGCGATGGCTGGAGCGACATTCTGCTCCTTGGCGGAGGGAATTGGGATCCTGAAATACCGGCCCAGGCGCTGTTTCTGTACCGGAATAACGGGGACGGCTCTTTCACGGAGGTAACGGAAGCCGCGGGGCTCACCGGCGTGGACGGGTATACGATCGGGATGGTGGCTGCCGACTACGACAACGACGGGGACGCAGACCTCTATATTACCTGTCTCGAGGACAATTTTTTCTTTCGAAACGAGGGAGGGCGATTCGTCGAAGCCACCCGCGAGGCGGGCCTGGAGGGGAACGACATCTGGAGCAGTTCCGCTATCTTCTTCGATGCGGACCGGGACGGGGACGTTGATCTGTATGTGGCGAACTATGTGGCATGGATCCCCGAAACGGACATCTTTTGTCCGTCGCAGGGAACGGTCAAATTGTATTGCCACCCTGCGGTGTATACCGGAGTGCAGAGCCGGTATTATGTGAACGACGGGAACGGCGTGTTTGCGGATCGCACGGAAGCCGCCGGTTTCATGCCGACGCTTGGCAAATCGCTGGGCGTGGCCGAACTGGATTTTAATTTCGACGGCTGGCCCGATCTCGCCGTGGCGAACGACGGAGAGGGCGATTTGCTGTTTCGGAATAATGCGGACGGCACGTTCACCGATATCGGCGTACCGAGCGGGTTTGCGTTCAGCGAACACGGAGAAGCTCGCGCCGGCATGGGCATTGACGCAGGGATTACGGACAGCACGGGCCGTTATTCACTGTACGTCGGCAATTTTTCGGGTGAGATGATCGGGGTGTACCGCCATGAGGAGGGGGAATCGTTCATCGGGCGGGCGGGCCTGTCCCGCGTCGGATTCCCGAGCATGCTGTCCCTTACGTTCGGGTTGTTTCTTATGGATGCGGACATGGATACGGACCTGGACCTGTTTGTGGCCAACGGGCATGTGCATCCCGACAGAACCGGCGAGAACGACCGTATCCGCTACCGGCAGCCCGCACAGCTTTTCCTGAATCGGGGGAATAGCGTGTTCGATGAATTTATTCCGGGAGAAGGGGTATGGACGGATCTGCTCGTTGGCCGCGGGGCGGCCTATGCGGATTACGACCGGGACGGGGATCAGGACATTCTCGTGACCGAGAATGGAGGGGCGGTGCATCTTTGGCGCAATGATACGGCCACCGGGCGCTATCTGCGTGTGCATGTCGAGGGGCGTACCAGCAATCGCGACGGTCTTGGTACCCGCATTACGGCCAAACTGGGCGAACTGACCATGGAACGGCGCATTCGGACGGGATCCAGTTATCTTTCGCAATCGGAGCCGGTGGCTGCGTTCGGACTCGGCAGTCATGAGGAAGTCGATACGTTGACCGTGTACTGGCCCAGTGGCCTTGTCGAGCGGTTTTCCGGCGTGGAAGGGGGTCGGGATGTGTTTCTTGTCGAAGGGACGGGCGATCTGACACCTATCGGGTCCCGTCCATGATGAGTATATCCGGGCGCCCGATGGGCAGGACGCGTCGTGGAGTGCATTGGGCCATGCGTTGCGCCGGCATCGCGATAGCTGTGTGCTGCGCGGGACTTGCCGCCGGGTGTATGGGGGGAGAGGATGTCTCTTCCGGGTCTTTGTCCGCGGCACTTGCTTTTACGAGGGTTACCGAGGAAGCCGGCCTCGGTGCATATCGGCACGAGAATGGAGGCCTTGGCCAGAAATGGATGCCCGAAATAGTGGGACCCGGCGGGGCGTTTCTCGATTACGACGGCGATGGCTGGCAGGACATTCTGCTGGTGGGCGGCGGGCGTTGGGCCCGTGTTTCCGACGAGCCGGTCGAAGCGCTGCGGCTTTATCGCAATCTGGGCGACGGCACGTTTGAGGATGTCTCCGTCGCAGCGGGCCTCAGCGGCATGGAAGCATACGGGTTCGGCGTGGCCGCCGCCGACTACGACAACGATGGGGATACGGATTTTTTTCTGACCACCCTGCACGAGAACCTGCTCTTTCGCAATGACGGCGGACGGTTTGAGGAGGTCGGCGAAGAGGCGGGGCTTGCGGACGAGGCGTACTGGAGCACATCCGCCGCATTCTTCGATGCCGATGGGGACGGCTGGGTCGATTTATTCGTGGGCAATTATGTATCCTGGACGCCCGAGACGGATATTCCCTGTTTTCATGGGGGAGAGAAAGCCTATTGCACACCCCAGAATTATGCGGGCGTCGCCAGCACGTTCTATCGCAACACGGGCGATGGTTCCTTCGTCGATGCGACGCAGGAAGCCGGTTTTTCGGGGGCTATCGATCCCGTGCTGGACAAGACGCTCGGGGTGACCGAGCTGGACGTAACCGGAGATGGACATTCCGACCTGTATGTGGCCAACGACACGGAGCGGAACCTGTTGTTCGTGAATCGCGGGGACGGCACGTTTGTCGAGTCCGCGGTGCGCAGCGGCGTCGCCTACGACCAGCATGGACAATCGCGGGCCGGTATGGGGGTGGATGCGGGCGTGGTGGACAGCACCGGGCAAACGACCATCTTCGTAGGCAATTTCACCCAGGAAACCGTGAGCGTTTTCCGGCATGCTTCGGGCGGTTATTTCACGGATCGGGCCACCATCTCCCGTGTCGGATTTCCGACGATGGGGACCCTCACATTCGGCCTGTTTCTTTTCGATGCGGATCTGGATGGAGACCTCGACCTCTTTCTCGCCAATGGGCATGTGCTGGAGCATATTGCCGAGATTCTCGAAGGGGCGACGTTTGCGGAGCCGGCGCAGCTGTTTTTGAATCGGGGCGACGGGATATTCGATGAGGCGCCTGCAACGACCGGTGTGCTTGCGCAGCCGATGGTGGCCCGCGGCGCTGCCTATGCCGATTACGACCGGGACGGGGATCTCGACGTATTGCTGCTGGAAAACGCGGGGCCGGCGCATCTCTGGCGCAACGATCTCAACGAATCAGGTTGGCTGCATGTCCGGCTGGAAGGGCGCGCCAGTAACCGCAGTGCGCTCGGCGCCCGGATCGAGGCGGTGGTCGGCGATTTGCGCATGGAGCGCCGTGTCCGATCGGGTTCGAGTTTTTTGTCGCAGTCCGCATTGCCTGCGGTATTCGGGTTGGGAGCACGTCGGCAAATAGATAGTCTAATAGTGCATTGGCCGAGCGGCCTTGTTGAGCGCTTTGCGGAGGTGGAGGCCGGACAGGAAGTGATTCTTGTCGAAGGATCCGCTGCGTTGCGCCCGGCGGAACCTGCCGCAGGGCACTCCGGAGAACTCCGGTAATCGTGCACAAGGTTCTTCGTGAACAGGAAAAATGATATGATACGACGGTTTTGCATGGTGGCGGTCGCCTGCCTGCTTGCAGGATGCGCGCAGCAGGACGCGGAGGAGTCGCTTACCCGGACAGAAGAGCTCCGCGAATCGCTGGATCTGAACGTACAACGGTTTATGCTTCAGGCCGAGGCTGCGTGGCGTCAGGGGAATTATCTGCATGCGCTGGCGCTCACCGACAGCGTAGAGAAGTATGTGCCGGAATTGGCGGATACCTACTTCCTGCGCGGCAGAATCTACACGGATCTGAACCAGCTCGAGATTGCCAATGCAGCGTACGCCACCGCCCTTGCCGCAGACGAGCAGTACCGGGGGGCGCACATGAATATCGGCATCAATTATTTTCGCAGGGGGCAACTCCGGGATGCGATTGACGCTTTCCGGCGCGAGGAGGCGGTCATGCCGAATACGCATTTGTATCTCGAAATGGGGCGCACCTATGCGAAACTCGGTATGGCCGACAGTGCGCAGTGGTCGTACGAGCAGTCTATCATGATTGACAGTACGAATACGACGGCGTATATGTGGCTCGGGCAGCTCCATGAGGAGATGGGGGATTTCGAGACGGCCATCGCCTTGTCGAAACGCGCTGCCAAAATCAGGCCCGAGAGCGTGGACTACCGCTATGTCATCGGGACACAATTACTCCGCATGGGTGAGGTGGAGGAGGCCGTGGCGCAACTCCGCATGGTGGTCGAGGAACGTCAGTGGCATCATGGTGCGCAGTACAATCTCGGGCAGGCGCTGATGCGCCTTGGCGAGGAGGATGAGGCGGAGATTCATCTTGCGCTGGCCGAAGAGGCTCAGCAAATCCAGCAGGATATCAACGAGGCGCACGAGGCAGTGAATCGGGATCCCAGCGATGTGCAGAATTGGCTGCATCTGAGCGAGGTGCACCGCAAGGCGGGGATGTACGACCGGGCGCTGGATGCCTACAAGCGGGCTATCGCCATCATTCCGAACGATCTTCGGATGCACGTGAATCTGGCGTCGCTGATGCTGGAGAGCGGCGATACCGACGGGGCGATCGCGCAATACCGGATGATCGTCGATCGCGATCCGTCGTTGACGGACGCCTGGTTGAATCTGGGCGTGGCGTACGGAAACGCCGAGCGGTATGACGAGGCGCGTCAGGCCTGGGAAATGACGATTCGGCTCGATCCGGACAATCGAACCGCCCGGAACAATCTGAATACGCTTGCCCGTATGGCGAGCGAAGGATAATGCATTTTTTGCTTTTTCTGCAATGAACCAACCGTTTTACGTACCCATGCGTTTTGTCGCGATGGCGTTTTGCGCCGCTGTATTCCTTCTTTCGTGTGATCTTCGGCATGCTCAGGCCCAAACTTCCGTGCCGGCCGACGATATCATAGAGGCAGGCAGATGGACCGGATTCATGCAGAATCCCGGCGGTACGCCTTTCGGCGTGACGATCGTTTTTCCCGAGGCCGGCGAGTCGACGGAGGCGCGCCTGCATGTCGAACACCTTACGCAGGATCAATTCCGTGTGGAGGGAGTGCGTTTGCTGGAGGGGATGCTGTCCTTTGCCTGGTGGCCTTCCATGCGCATACATTGCGAGCTCGAGCGGGAGCCGGACGGAGTGTTTGTGGGGGTTTGTTCCGATGAGGAGGCAAGCATGGGGCCGGTGACGCTCGCTCCGCCCGGCGGCGTTACATCTGTGGATCGCTTTTCCTGGGAGCGGGTGCAACAGCGCCTGGATCGGCTCGAGCGGCGGGTGAAATACCGCGAGCTGGATATGCTTGAGGGTCCTCTCGGGCGGAAAGTGGATGCGGGGGGGTACAATCTGTATGCACTGGATGCAGGCGAAGGCATTCCCGTTGTTTTCGTGTCCGATCTGGGCGAAGACCTGCGCGTATGGGATTATGTACACCATGATGTGCAGGCGTTTGCCCGGGCCATCTCGTATTCGCGTTCGGGTCTGGGATATTCGGATGGCTTGCCGTCGTCCCGTCAGTCCGAAACGACACTCCCCGGAATTGCGGAAGAACTCCATACCCTCTTGCAGAATCTGGAGGTTGAGCCGCCGTACATCCTCGTGGCGCATGGACTCGGAGCCGTTTTCGCCCGGACATTTACGGTGCGCTATCCGGATGCCGTAGCAGGGTTGGTGCTGGTGGAACCGGTGCATGAAGGGGAAGGGCAAAGACTTGGCGCCATGGATAAGGAGTCCATGGATCGATATCTTGCCGGAAGGAATATGTTATACGGTCTCGCTTCGGATGCGGAACGCGGCGAATTCGGGATATACAGGGATATGATGGAAACAGGCGCGTTTCCAGGCGCCGGGGTGCTGCCGGATATTCCCGTGGCTGTGCTCACATCCCTGCAAACTCCCGAAACTCCACGCTGGGTGGGCGAAACGGAGGCCGGGGTCCGGGCCAGGGCCGAATTACGGGAAGAGCTGCTGGACGGGCTCACATGGCGCCGGCATGTGCAGACCCGGCGCAGTGGAACGTGGTTTCACCGGGAGGCGCCGGATTTTGTGGTCGAGGCCATTCGGGAGGTCATGGATGCTGCTTCGACGGCTGCCCCGAACGGGGCGCGTTAAACAGGGCATGTACGGCTTCCCGGCTGTGCGATAAACAAGGATGGCCGTGGAATCCGGAGTTGACATGGGGAAGAAACGGTTGCGCAACGCTTTCGCGTATTTTCGGCGCATGAATGGGTGTATTCGGCCTTTCCGGCAGCGTGCGCTTATACTTTGCGCGGGCGTATTGTGCGGATCCGGTTTTTTTTCTGTTCAGTACGATGCGCAGGCGCAGCAGGCTTCTGTCAGCGGATTCGTTACCGACATTACGGATGGACAACCGCTCGAACTGGTCAATGTGGTGCTGGAGCAGGACGGGCAGGTCGTCCGCGGGGCGGCCACGAATGAGGATGGGTCGTATGTGATTTCCGGGCTGATCCCCGGACGCTACCGGATTGAGGCGCGCTTTGTCGGATACCGTCCGCACACCGATTCATTACGGCTCCAGGCGGGGGCGGTGCGCACGTACAATATTGCGCTCGAACCGGGTGACGAGGAGATGGACGAGGTGCTGGTGGAGTCGGAGCGCCAGGGCGGAGGCGCCCGCGTGACAGCCGGTCAGCAGACGATCCGGGCGGCGGATATCGAATACGTGCCGGGGCCGGACGTGACCGGCGACCTTGCGACCTATCTGTCTACGCAGCCCGGCATTGTGATGACGGGCGATCGGGGCGGGCAGCTTTTCATCCGCGGTGGAGAGCCTTCCCAGAATCTCATCCAGCTGGACGGCATTTTGCTGTATCAGCCGTTTCACATCATGGGATTCTATTCCGCCTTCCCGTCCGACAATATCAACCGGGTCGATATTTATGCCGGCGGGTACGGAAGCGAGTTCGGGGGGTGGATTTCTTCGGTGATCGACATCTCGTCGCGGACAGGAAACATGCGCCGCTACGCCGCTTCCGCCGCTGCGTCGCCGTTTCTCAGTTCGGCGCGCATCGAAGGTCCCTTGTGGCCGAATCGCATTTCCATTGCCGCTTCGCTTCGCCGGTCGAACATCGAACAGGGCGTAGGACGTTACCTCGACGATGAACTGCCCTTCACCTTCGGCGATGCCTTCGTCAAGCTGCATGGTGTGGTGAAGAGCAATATGCGAGCCTCGGTGACGGGTCTCAAGACCTGGGATCGCGGGTTTTTGACGGGGGACACGGGGGGCGTGCAGGAAGAAATAGGCTGGCGCAATGATGCGGTCGGAATGCGCCTGCTGATGCTGCCTCGCGTCTTTTCGATCATGGCCGATCTCCATGTCTCGTATTCACGGCTCGAAACGGAGCTCGGGCCCCGCGAAGAGCCCATACGCTGGTCAAGTATCGAAAACACGCATGTCTCGGTGGATATGACGTATTTCGGCGACGGTATCGATGCCCGGGCAGGCAGCGAATTGCGCGCCACGAAGTTGAACAGCGCCATCGGGGGCCTCTATCAGAATATCGAACTCCGATATGCCAGCGTACCCCAGTGGGGCAGTTACCTCGAACTCGATGTGGCGCCCGGGGGAGGGTTCAGTATTCGACCGGGAATTCGTCTCCAGTTTTACAAGGTCCGATTCGATCCGTATATCGAACCCCGGCTGCGTGCGGTATGGCAGCGCGGGATTCATGAGATAAGCGCTGCCTGGGGCATCTATCATCAGGAGATTCTGGGCATCAACGACCGCCGGGACGCCGCCAGCGTGTTTACGGTCTGGGCGAATGTCCCCAAGAACAACCCCAATTTGCTGAATGTCCTGCAGGGGCGGCCGCAGCGGGCTTCGCATGCCCTGCTGGGGTACCGGGCCCGGCCCTTGCGCAGGCTGGAGTTGTCCGTGGAAGGGTATTACCGAAACCTGTCGAATCTTTTTATTCCCGAATGGACGAGTTATCCCCGGCTCATCTCGAAATTGCAACCGGCTACGGGCCGTTCGATGGGCGTCGATGTGCGTCTGGAGGTGCGGGGGCAGAGATACTACGGGTATATAAACTATGGTCTTTCCTCGACCCGGTACGAGGCGGAAGACGCTTCCATTCCACTCTGGTACGGCGAAGAGACGTTGAAATTTCGCCCGGCGCATGACCGCCGTCACCAGCTTAATATTGTGGCAACCACGGAAGTGCTGGGATTCGATGTGAGCGCGCGGTGGGATTTCGGCTCGGGTCTTCCGTTCAGCCAGGCTATCGGGTTCGACGGTTTTCTTCTCGTGGACGATGTGGAAAAGGCTGTGGACGCGCCGGCCACGCGCCGGGTTATTTACGAACGCCCTTTCAATGCGTTACTGCCGAAGTATCACCGGCTGGACCTGTCGGTGGAGCGGGCTTTTTCTGTCGGGCCAACGGAGGTTGCGCTGCTTGCAAGCGCCATCAATACCTACGGTCGACGCAACATCTTCTACCTCGACATTTTCACGCTCAACCGGGTCGACCAGCTTCCTTTCGTGCCTTCTCTGGGAATCAAGGTGTCCTTCGAATGAGCGCGGCGCTCCGCATACCGTTCCGTTTCCGGATCATCCGGCGTGTTGCACGATCCGCTGTGCCCGTTACGCTTGCTATGACGATACTCCTTGGCCTCAGCGCCTGCGAGGAAGATGTGGTAGCGGTTACGGGGACGGATGTGCCGTATTCGATCTATGGCGTGTTGTCGCCGCAACTTGATTCGCAATGGGTGCGGGTTTTTCCGGTAGAGGAGCGCCTTGTCCCCGCTACGCCGGAGTCGTTGGATGCACGGGTTGTGTCGATAAACCACACGACCGGTGAGCAACACGTCTGGCAAGATTCCGTTATCGTCGATTTTGCAGACCAGTATGCGCATGTATACCATGCCCCGTTCCAGGCCCGTTTCGGGCATACCTACGAGATTGCGGCGATTCGTTCGGACGGCGCGGAGTCCACGGTCGAGGTGACGGTGCCGTCCGAGGCGGAAATCATTCCCCAGGATCCGGTTATTCGTCTTGTTTCCGTGGTCCAGCCGGTATTTATCCGGGGAGATGTGCCCGGCCTCGTGCAAGTGGAGGTTGATTATGCCGTAGCGTACAAGGTTGCCAACGAGACGGATATCGAATCAGACCGTATCGTCATTCCTTATCTCCTGAGGCACGAAAAAACCGATGGAGGCTGGATCATTCCGGTGGATTTGCGCAGGGATTACCTGGAAGTCACTGCAAATCTGGCGCAACAGGTCGATGTAGGTATCGACCTGCGCGTAGGCATCATCCTGCTGAACGTGACGTTGCGGTTTATTGCAGCCAACGAAGCCTGGGATCCACCCGGAGGGATATTCGATGCGGAAGTGCTGGTGCAGCCGAACGTGATGCGGAATGTCCGCAACGGGTTCGGGTTTGTCGGAGCGGGATATCGTCTTTCCAGGCAGTGGCTTCCGCCGGTAGAAGCGATCGAGGAGGCGGGTTTCCGTTCGCCGGAAGAAAACTGAGGCCTGGCGTATCCACGCACCAGGGCAATCAAATCAGGATAAAGGTGTGGATCGGCCTGACTACAGGAGCAAAAAAAATCAAATTCATTTGTTTTTTGTTTTACAGAGGCTTACCATTTACTAAGCGGGATAGTATGCATGCGCCCGATGTGCTAGGTCATACGCCCGTGCTGCTTGTATCAACCCTCTACGTTAAGCATTCTCACCTAAACCCTATCTGGAGGATCACGCACATGAGATTCGCAAAGTTACTGTTTGCGCTTGCTCTCTTTCTTCCGGCCTCTGCCTGGGCTCAAACGGGTAAAATAGCCGGCCAGGTTACGGAGGCCTCTACCGGTGAATCGTTACCCGGCGTAAACGTGGCCATTATGGGCACCACACAGGGCGCCATCACCGATGCGGAAGGGTACTACTTTATCGTGAACGTGCGTCCCGGCTCGTATGATCTTCGGGCCTCGTTCATCGGTTACGCTCCCGAGGTGTACGAAGCCGTTCGGGTCAATATCGGCCTGACGACCGAGCTCGACTTTGTTCTGCAGGAGGAAGCAGTAGGCCTTGAAGAGGTGGTCGTTACGGATGTGCGGCCCGTCGTGCAACGCGACGTGTCGGCCAGTGTGGCGAACATTACGGCCGAAGAAATCGAGAACCTCCCGATTACCGACATAGAAAGGGTCATCGGATTGCAGGCCGGCTTCGAGCGCGGTCTTACCGTGCGCGGCTTCGGCGGCGACCAGGTTCAGTTCATGGTGGACGGCCTGTCGATGTCCAGCGGGCGCGACAACACGCCGTATACGGGCGTGAGTTACACTTCCGTTCAGGAAGTGCAGGTGCAGACGGGCGGTTTCAATGCGGAGTACGGGAATGTGCGTTCCGGTCTGGTCAATGTTATCACGAAGGAGCCCGACCAGAACGAGTACTTTGTGGATGCGATTGTACGATACAGTCCCACCGCGCAGAAGAACTTCCCGGGCGTGGACGTGGACGGGAACGAAGTCGAGATGGTCAGTTCCAATAACAGCTTCCATCTCCGCCCGCTGACGGATCCGGTCGTGGCGTTCGAAGGCACGCAGAACTGGCCTTCCTGGATGCAGCGCGAGTACGATTCTTTCGAGGGGGGATGGAACAAGATTGCCGCGGATTACAATAACCGTCCCGAAGTCATGGCCCTGGGGAGAACGTTTACTGCGCAGGAACTCCAGCGGGTCTATTTTGACCATTACCTGCGCAAGGATGTGTCGGTCCAGAAACCCGACTACGAATTTGACGCTACGATTGGCGGCCCGTTACCGGGGCTTCACCAGCTTATCGGCGATATGCGGTTTACGGCGTCGTTCCGCCAGGTCCAGACGGGGTACGCGATGGGAGGCTACGAACGGGATGCCTTTACGGAGCGCGTGGGACAAGCGAAGATCATTTCGAATGTGGCGCCCGGCATGAAACTGATCGTGCAGGGTATGCTGTCCCAGCAGCTCGGTCTCAACCGCAACGAACAGGGACAACCCAATCTGACGACCGGGGACGCGTTGTATTATCCGTGGCAGGGCGGCCATCAGACGATGTTCGGCCTGGGCCATGACATGGGCGCCTACTTTGCGCCCATGCTGTACAATCTCATGGATGTGGACCGCACCATGATCGGCGCGCAGTTCACGCATACGCTGAATGCGTCGACCTTCTACGAGGTGCAGCTCCAGAATTCCACGACGGATTACTTTACGAGAACGGTGCGTGACCGCGACGAAACGCCGAGCATTTCCTATCTCGGCGGCGCCATCATGCTCGACGAGGAACCCTATGGGTTCAGCATCAGCGACGATTTCGACAAACTGGGTCTTGGCAAACGTACCTCGGGCCACTGGGGCAGCGGGTACGACAGCTCGGCGGTAAACCGTTTCACGGGCCGGTTCGACATTACCAGCCAGCGGAATCGTTTCATGCTTGCCAAGGCGGGCGTTGAGTATATCTACTCGGACTACGATACGGATTTCGGCGAGGACGATCCGGAACATCCGCACCACACGAATCCCAAGCGGCTCTGGAACCGCAAGCCGCAACAGGCCGCGGCCTATGCCCAGTCCAAACTTGAATTCCGGGGCATGGTCGCCAATGTAGGCGTACGGCTGGATTATTTCCATGCGGGCGGCGATTGGTATACGTACGAAACGTACGAGCGCACCTTCTCCGCGGCGATCGGGCGAGCCCGTATCGACGAACTGCTTGAACAGGAGCCCACAAAGCGTCAGATAGCCTTGAGCCCCCGCCTGGGTATTTCTTTCCCCGTGACCGAGGACAGTAAGTTGTACTTCAACTACGGTCATTTCCGGAATGCTCTGAACCCGATCAATCTCTTCAACATCGAGGAAGGGTCCGCTGGTGCGCTCGTGAACATCGGCAACCCCGATCACCCGATGCCGAGGACGGTGGCGTACGAACTGGGCTTCGACCAGAATCTGTTCGATCAGTACCTGCTCCGCTTGTCCGGGTATTATCGCGATCTGAGCAGGCAGCCGAGGGGTGTGCAGTATATCAGCCTTGATGACCTTGTCAGCTACAGAACGTCTCTGCCATGGAACTACGGGGATGTGCGCGGTTTCGAAGTCACGATTTCAAGAAACCGGGGCCAGTGGGTGCGCGGGTTCGTCAACTACACGTACCTTGTGCGCAAGACGGGTAACTTCGGGTTCAGCCGGTTCGACGAAAACCGGACGGAACAGGACAACTTTGTCCGAACCACGACGGAGCATTATACGAGCAAGCCGGTTCCGGAGCCCTTCGCCCGGTTCAATATCGAGGTTCTCCTTCCGAGGAACATGGGCCCCCAGATCGGAGGCGCTTATCCGCTCGGCGACTGGCGCGTGAACTTCCTCGGCGAATGGAGGCAGGGCCTTACCCTTACGTGGGATGGCCAGAATCTGTCCGGCGCAGCGGGAAGCGGCGATCGCGAGCTTCAGGGGAATGTGCGCTGGAAGGATTACTACACGCTCGACATGCGCCTCAGCAAGAGCTTCAACACGAACATCGGGTCCGCGCAGTTCTTCGTGGACCTTACGAACGTGCTGAACATTCGCCATCTGTATTATGCAGGGGGCAATCTGTTCGGGGCGGGTCAGCAGGACCTGACCAATTACATGTCGTCGCTCCACTTGCCGCAGAGTACGCTTCCCGATTCCCCCGACGGCGGTTTGTACGGCGACGATCAGCCGGGTGACTTCCGCGGGCCGGGCATAGCGTTTGTGCCGATCATTCAGGGGCCGTTGCCCGAGACCGGCGAAGACAGGCCGCTCTACTATGTGCTTGACGACCGGCAGTACTACAAGTGGAACGGAAGTTCCTTTACGGCTGCAAACCAGTCCGAGGTGGATCAGGTGCTGGACGACAAGGCATACATCAACATGCCGAACCGGATGTGGCAGCAGTTCCTGAATCCGCGCAACGTCTTCTTCGGGCTGCGGCTGTCCTTCTGAACCGATTACGTTGCTGACGACTCCCTTTTGACATTCTGAATCCGAGATACACCATGCGAACCGTTCATTACACCCGTACGTCGGGACTTATCGCAGCCGGGCTGGCGCTGGCCCTGATGTTCGTTGCGCCGGTAGAGGACGCAAAGGCTCAGTGGATTCCGAAATGGCTTAGCGTAGGCGATTTCCAGAGTTGGTACCTGTCCGGCGGTGCAAACCCCGAGCGGAGCGATGTGGTCTGGAACTATCCGGCCATCCGCCCCTCTTCAGGGTACAGCCGCTGGAAAGGGTTCTGGGTTGGCGCAAAAAACGTGACCCATGGAGAAACCGGGAACCAGTATGATGTCCGCGTTTCGCACACGGGCCCCCGTGCCCCTGGAATCGGCGAGATGTTCAGCATATCGCATGTGCTGTATTCCAAATACGAAGGGGGAATGGTGCAGGTAGACGGAGCGGACACCTTCCTTCAGCCGGTGGTTCCGGACGTGATCGATCCGAGCATGGGTCCGGACCGTATGGTGGTTTCGGAAATCAATTCCTCCATCGGGTTAACCACGCACCGGCGCGCCATGCAGTGGAGCCATGCGGATCACGATAACTACCATATTATCGAGTACACCTTCGTCAATACGGGGAATCAGGACGGAGACCCCGAGATCGAAGTAGAGAACGATCTGGAAGGCGTGTACATTGCGTTCCTCGAACGTCCTACGGGCGCCGGGTTCGCGGGTGCATGGGGGAATAGTTCAGGCGGCGTGGGCTGGGGACGGTACACCATGAACGACGCCATTGGCGACGGGCTGAACGATTACGGCGTGGACATGCGCGCTTCGTTCGCGTGGCTCGGGAATATCCAGGCGACCGGGTACCTCGTGAATACGCTCGGAAATCCGTTCTGGAGCGACCATCAATGGGGTTTTGCGGCGGATACCCTTGGGCGGCTCGGCAGCGCCAATTTCACGGGCGTGGTGACGATCCATGCGGATACGGAGGCTCATGCTCCGGGAGAAAGCCGTCCCGACGATCGGGCGCAACCTTCCATGATGACGCATCTCAATTCCGATTACGGCAGGTTAACCAGTGAGCCCACGCACAACAAACGGGACCTCATGCTGGAACAATACGACTGGTTCACATGCGGTTCCACCTCGGCTCCGACAGGTGGCATTGCCCGGCCCGGGGACGCCGACTGTACGGGGCGTTCCTGGCCGACCCAGGCGGGTTTTGTGATGGGCCTGACGGCTGATTCTCCGTACGACACCAACCCCGATTTCGCGAATCAGACGGGCGATCCCGAGCACGGTGCAGGCGCAGGAGGCTGGGGCTTTGCGTTTGCGTACGGACCGTACGACATTGCCCATGGCGAGGAGGTGAAGATCGTCGTGGCGGAAGCAGCCGCAGGGCTTAGCGACGAGGCGGCCTGGCATATCGGTCGGACGTACAAGCTCTCCGGGGATATGCATGGAAACCCGCCCCGGGACGGCGATAACAATCTTGTCATCGAGTTCGACGCGAACGGCAACGGCATGATCGACAGCGGCGAGGCGATGACAAAGAACGAGTGGTTTATGACGGCGCGCGATTCGTTGTTCGATACGTTCCAGCGAGCCATGAACACGTACAATGGAGGCCTGAATGCGCCGCATCCGCCGGCGCCGCCCACGTCGTTTATCGTGACGTCCGGTACGGATGAAATCGTTCTGGACTGGACTGCTTCGTCGACCCCGGCTGCGTGGCAGGTGTGGCGGGCGCAGAAGCACTATTCCGGGATTGTTTCGGTGCTTGAGGAGGGCCCCGGCGGAGTGGGCGTTCCGGACATGGCGCGCGACTATTCGCTCGCTGCGGAACTGCCGGGCAATGCAACGAGCTACCGGGACACCGAGGTGGTCCGTGGCGGTTCGTACTACTATTACCTGACAGGGATAGGAAGCGACGGCTCGAGGACCAGCCGCTATTATGCGCAAACCTACAACCCGGCGACGCTGAAGCGTCCACCCGGACAGTCGCTGAGCGAGGTGCGCATCGTGCCGAATCCTTATCATATCGACGCCGACCCCGCTGTGCGTCTCGATGTGCAGGATCGGATGGCTTTTTACGAGCTTCCGGGCGAAGCGCGCATCCAGATATTTTCCGAGTTGGGCGAGTTGATTCGGACGATCGATCACCTTGACGGAAGCGGCGACGAGTTCTGGGATCTGACGACTTCTTCGCGGCAGGTGGTGGCAAGCGGCATTTACATTGCCGTGGTTACCGATCTGGCCTCGGACGAGCAGACAATCCAGAAATTTATCGTCATTCGGTAGACACGCCACGAAGCGCTCCCCGGCCGCTGCCCTTTGCGGCGGTTGCCGGGGGTGCTCTCAGGAGCCTTAACCAAAAAGGATGCAATGACTTATCACCGCTACACAACCCTGATCGCCATTGCGGCGCTTGCCGTGTTTACCGCGTCCGGAACGTTCGCACAGATCACGACGGAAGATGTCGGCACGGACAAGCTTGCGCAGACGAACTTCAAGTTCCTCGAGATATCTGTTCATCCGCGCGCGGCGGCGCAGAGCGACGCCATGACCGCCAACGAATTCAATTCGTCGGCAGCCATGTTCTATAACCCGGCGGCAATGGGCTGGATGGAAAACCGGTTCAGTGCGGGCTTCGGGATTACGAACTGGATTGCGGATGTGACCTACAACAGCGCGAGTGCCGCCATTCGTACGAATTACGGGGTGTTCGGGGCTTCGCTCCTGTTTGCCGATTACGGGGGGGGTATCATCGGCACCATCGCGGCGACCAACGAGAGGGGATACCTGGAATACGGTGACCTGGGCCTGAGCAACCCCGAGCCTTCCGCCATGGCGATCGGCCTCGGGTATGGGGTCGGCGTAACGGACCGGTTCAGCGTCGGCGGCAACGCCAAGTACGTCTTGCAGGACCTGTCCGATGCGGTTGTATCGTCGGACGGCACGACCGAAGCCAATTCCACGTCTACGGTGGCATTCGACTTCGGCTTGATGTACAGGACCGGTTTCCGCAGCCTGAATCTTGCCATGAGCGTTCGGAACTTCGCGCGGGAGTTGCGCTACGTGCAGGAAAACTTCGAGCTTCCGCTCACCTTTAACGTGGGCGTCTCCATGAACATGCTCGATCTGACCTCCATGGATCCGAATGTGCATGCCTTGCGGGTTTCGCTGGAAGCGGAGCGTCCGCGTGACTTTTCGGAGCAAGTCAAGGCGGGCGGAGAGTACACGTTTATGAACATCGTATCTCTGCGCGCGGGATATACGTATCCGACGGATGAGCAGGGCGTCAGCTTTGGGGGCGGTCTGAAGTACGATACATCGGCTATAGGTTTCGCTGCAGACTATGCCTTCACGGAGTTCGGGATTTTTGGCGCCGTCCATCGCATGGGAGTTAGTCTGTCCTTCTAAGCGCATTGCATCTTGTGCATTTGCGTTGCTGTTGGCTGGTGGCTGAGCGTTTCCCGAAGAATGCATTTGCACAATGCTGCTGTTGGAGCGCTTGTCGCCGTTGCCGTGACCTTTGCGGGCGGGTGCGGGGGCAATGAGCAGGGAAATCCGCCCGAGGAGCTTCAGCCCATTGCATTTCATAACGTAGCGCCGGAGGCCGGTCTGGGCGATTTCCGGCACGAGAATGGAAGCGAAGACCGTTTCTGGTTTCCCGAACAGATGGGCGCCGGGGGCGGTTTTGTGGATTACGACGGGGACGGCTGGGAAGACATCGTATTGGTGGGCGGGGGCAGTTTGTCGCCGACGGGACCGGCGGATGTGCGCGCCCTGCGCCTTTTTCGAAACAATCAGGACGGGACGTTTACGGACGTTACTCTCGAAACGGGGCTGGACGATGCCCGCGCCTGGGGAACCGGGGTAACCGCTGCCGACTACGACAACGACGGCGATCAGGATATTTTTCTTGCGACCTTCGGAGAGAATCTGCTTTTCCGCAATGATTCCGGTCCGTCGGGCGCGCGTTTTTTTACGGAGACAGGGCGTACCGCAGGCGTGGCGGGTCCCGCCGGATGGCGCAGTTCGCCGCTCTTTTTTGACGCCGACCGGGACGGGCATCTCGACCTCTATGTGCCCGGGTATGCCTTGTGGTCGGTTTCCAGTGACATGGAATGTTTTCGGGCGGACGGACGACCGGATTATTGTCGTCCCGCCATGTACCCGGGCGCGCAGAGTCATTTTTACCGTAACAACGGAGACGGTACGTTCACCGAGCGTACGAACGAAAGCGGTTTGTCGATTAATCCCGGCAAGTCGCTGGCCGTTGCCGAATGGGATTTTAACGAGGACGGCTGGTCTGATCTGGTGGTGGTGAACGACGGGGAGCCGGACCTGTTGTATATCAACGACGGTCGCGGCGCTTTCACCGAGCAAGGGGTTTCCAGTGGTATTGCGTATGGGGAACACGGGGAAGCCCGCGCCGGGATGGGTGTGGACATCGGGATCGTGGATACGACAGGCATGCCATCGGTTTTCGTGGGTAATTTTTCCAGTGAAATGATCGGGGTATACCGGCGTACGGCGAGCGGGTGGTTTACGGATCGTGCAGCGGCGTCCCGTATCGGAAGGCCCAGTCTGACCACGCTGGCTTTCGGGGTGCTGCTCCTTGACGCCGAACTGGATGGCGACCTTGATCTGTACGTCGCGAACGGGCATGTGTACCTCGATCCGATCGATGGGTCGGCATACAGGCAGCCGCCGCACCTGTTTGTAAACGAGGGGGGCGGAACGTGGGTGGATATGGCCGATTCCATTGGCGGCGTATTCAGGGAAGCCATGGTGGCCCGGGCTGTGGCAAAGGCCGACTATGACCGGGATGGGGATGTGGACCTGCTGGTGACCGAGAACAATGGCCCGGTTCGCCTGTTGCGCAACGATTCGTCCGGTGGGGGCCATGTGCTGCGCGTACGCCTCGAAGGGCGTCCGGAGCATGGGACGAGCAGCCGCGACGCGCTGGGCGCCGAGGTGACGATCACGGCGGGCGGTGTGCGGCAGATGCGCCGGGTGCGGACAGGTTCCGGGTACCTCTCACAATCGGAAAAGACCCTGACGTTCGGCCTGGGGCCGGCGAATCAGGTGGATACGCTCACAGTGCGTTGGCCGGATGGTCGGATGGCGCGTTATACCGGACTGGAGGCCGGTCATGAGGTATATTTGCTTGAGGGCGAGGGCATCGTGTCCCGGACTGCATTGCCTGTGGTCCCGTAGCAACCGTCTCCGTAGCGTCTGCGTTTGGATATGCAACGACCGGTGGGCGGCAGGTTGATTTTTCCGAAGGAGTCTCATGCGTAACGCAAGTACATGGACAGGAATCCTGGGATTCTGCATTGTCTTTACGGCAGGAGGGTGCGGCCCCGAGGCGGATGCCCCGTCCCGGACGGAACTGGTGCGCCGGGACACTGACCCGAAAGCCGTGGGATTCCTGCTCGACGCCCAGCAGGCATTCGAGACAGGGTATTACAGCGCGGCGCTTGTGCTGGCGGACAGTGCAGCCGGCTATGCACCCGACCTTGCCGATATCCCATTCATGCGCGGCCGGATATTCACGGCGCTCCGGCAGCTCGATCTGGCTACCGAAGCCTATGAAAAGACGCTCGAACTGGACCCGGAGTATCCGGGCGTGTGGTTCAATAGGGGAAATAGCGCCTATATGTACGGAGAACCGGCAGAGGCCCTTGCGCTCTACCGCAAGGAGCGCGGCGTAGCGGAAACGACGGATTACCTGACGCAGCTCGGGCGGGCCTATGCGGACACGGGTAAGCCTGACAGCGCCCGCTGGGCGTACGAGCGGGCCATTGCAGCGGATTCCTCCAATCCAACGGCGTACATGTGGCTTGGGCAACTCTATGAAGACGCAGGGGACTTCACAGAAGCCCTTTCGTACTCCGAACAGGGCATTGCACTGGATCCGGACAATCTGAACTATGCCTATGTGTATGGGGTACAGCATTTGCGCAACGGAGAGCTCGAAGCTGCTGCAGAAATCCTGACACGCGTGGCCGATGGGATTCCATGGCACTATCCGGCGCATTATAACCTCGGACAGGCGCTGAACGGCCTCGGGCAAACGGAACGGGGCGCGCAGTACCTTGCCCGCGCCGATACGCTGCTTGCCCTCCAGCGGGACGTCGAGTTGTGGGTGGAACGGATCAAGACCCATAGTATGGAACCCCTGCTCTGGGTGCAATACGGCGAGTCATTGCACCGATCGGGTCGTATGGAAGAAGCTATCGAGGCGCTTACGGTAGCGATTTCCCTGCGTCCGGGCTGGCTGGAACTGCACAATAACGTTGCCAATCTGTATCTTGCGACCGGGGATACCACCATGGCGCTTGAGCGGTACGAAGCGCTGTTGCAACTCGCCCCCACCCAACCCGATGTCTGGCTGAATCTGGGTACGCTCCACGCACTGTCAGGGAACTACGAAGAAGCCCGTACAGCCTGGGAAACGGTGCTCCGACACGCCCCCGACCACGAGGAAGCCATCTACTATCTGGCGCAACTTCCTTCTCCGCACCGTACGCCGTGACCGTTTGCTCCCGTATGATGCTGTTCGCCGCGTGCATGCTCGCCACGGGCGGGTGCGGGACGGACAATGAGGCCCCTGATGGGCAAACGGATATTTCCGGGTCTCCATCGGATGCGCTTCGGTTTACCCGTGTTACGCAGGAAGCGGGGCTGGGGGCATTTCAGCATGTTACCGGCGCATTCGGCGAAATGTGGTTTCCCGAGACAATGGGCGGCGGGGCAGGTTTTCTGGATTACGACGGGGACGGCTGGCAGGATATTGTACTGGTTGCAGGTGGCGTATGGCCGGATCGCGGCGATGCCGGGCTGCCTGCACTCCGCCTGTATCGGAACGAAGGAGGGCATTTTACGGAAGTCACGGAAGAAACGGGCCTTGCCGGTTTGCGAGCCTACGGCATGGGTCTCGCCATTGCCGACTACGACAACGACGGCGATCCGGATATTTTCCTCACCGCGGTTGGGCGGAATCTGCTGCTTCGAAACGACCGGGAGGCGGCCCCCGGGGGGCGTGTCGTGTTTACGGAGACAGGACAGGCTGCAGGTCTTTCGGACGATGCCGCGTGGAGTACAGCGGCCATTTTTTTCGATGCCGATCGGGACGGATATGTCGATTTGTACGTGGGGAATTACGTCGAGTGGTCCCCGGAAAAAGACATGTGGTGCACTATTAACGGGGAAGACAAAACCTATTGCACGCCAAAGCTTTACGAAGGCACTCCAGGTCGTTTTTACCGTAATGAGGGAGGCAAATTCAGCGATCGTACCGCCGAAGCCGGATTTCTGCCTGCTCCCGGCAAGACATTGGGCGTGACCGAATGGGATTTCAATGAGGATGGCTGGTCGGATCTGGTGGTGGCGAACGATACGCAGCGCGATTTGCTGTACATGAACGACGGGACGGGCGCATTCGTCGAGCAGGGAGTGGCGAGCGGCATTGCGTATGACGAGGAGGGACAGGCGCGCGCGGGCATGGGCGTGGATGCCGGGATACTGGATCACACGGGTGCTCCGTCGGTCGTTATCGGGCATTTTGCAAACGAACCGGCGGGTTTATACCGTCAGATATCTCCGGGTCTTTTTTTGGACCGGGCAGCCCAGTCTCAGGTGGGGCTGCCGTCGCTTCCCACGCTTACTTTCGGGCTGTGCCTCTTCGATGCCGATCTGGATGGGGATATGGATATTTTTCTGGCGAACGGGCATATTTCGCCGGATGTGGAAGGCACTGCGGAAGGATTGTCTTATCGGCAGGAGCCGCAGCTTTTTCTGAATGCCGGGGATGGGCATTTTTCCGAATACGAGTACCCGATCTCCGAACCGATCATTGCCCGTGCGGCGGCCATCGCCGATTATGACCGGGACGGCGATGAGGATGTCCTGATTACGGAGAATGCCGGGCCGGTCCACCTCTTGCGTAACGAGGCGCAGGGAGGCGCTTTTTTGCGCGTGCGCTTGCAGGGTGTACACGGGAACAGGGATGCCCTTGGCGCCCATGTGACGGCTGTGGCAGGCGATCGACGGATGCAGCGGCGTGTGCGGACAGGTTCGAGTTACCTTGCTTCTTCGGACAAGGCGCTGACGTTCGGGTTAGGAGAGGCTGCGCAAGTGGATACGCTTGTGGTGCGCTGGCCCGGCGGAGAGACCGCGCGGTATGTGAACTTGCCCGCTGGCAGCGAGGTACATATCGTGGAAGGGTCGGATGCCGTAGAAACCATTGTTTTGGGAAACCAACCTCGTCCGTAACACCCCGGTATGTATACTCCAGAGACGCTTCCAGCAAACGCAGAGTGTGAGAGATTGCGCTCATACATACACAACAGCAAGGTGTTCGATGTAATGCCCTTATTTTGACAGGATCCCTGTCTGCAGGGATATCCCACAGAGGATCGTTCCCGCGAGTCCATTCGTTATGCCCGAATCTTCCCCGATCATATCTGTAACAGGGTGCTTGTTTGCATTGCTGGTGCTCGCAGGGTGCGGGAAACCGGCGCAGACGCCAGCGGAACGCCTGCAGGCGGCCGATGAAGAAGTTCGAAGTCTGCTTGTGAAGGCGCGAGAAGAAGAAGAGGCAGGGCGGTATACGGAAACTCTTGCACTGGCGGACAGTCTGCTGAGTCGGGCGCCCGACCTGCCGGAGGCGCACATGCTTCTGGGGAGCCTTCTGATGCATACATACCAGCTTGCTTTAGCCGACGAAGCCTTTGCGCAAGCGGTATCCCTGGATCCGTACCTGCGCGACGGCTGGTTTCGGCGCGGGCATGTCGCGTTTGAAGAGGGTCAGTACAGTGAGGCAATCCGCCGGTACCGGCTTCAGCGGGAAGCTATCCTGTCCTCGCCGGAGCATATCCGGGCGTTTTACCGGCGAACGGATGCCGCCATGTTGTCCCAGGCATGGGCGCAGACGGGCCGCACCTACGAATTGCTGCACCTGCCCGACAGTGCGGCATGGGCATATGATGAGGCGCTTATGCATGATTCGACCAATGCGCAGGTCCACGCCTGGCTGGCTGAGTTGTACGATGAAGAGGGGCGGACAGAAGAGGCGCTTCCCCATGCGCGCAGGGCATGGGATTATGATGGGGGAAATGCCGACTTTGCATACCGGCTCGGCGCGTTATTGCTCAAAACCGGCGATGCGGAGGATGCGCTTCCCTTGCTGGAACGTGCGGCGTATGCGAAACCCTATGAGTCCGCTTTCCGGTACAACTATGGCCGTGCGCTGATTGCGCTTGGTGATGTGGAAGAAGGCCAGCGGCATGTGGACGCCACGGAAGCTTTGCAGGAACTGGATAGCCAGATCGGGTTGGCCCGCGCCGCTGCCGCATATTCTCCCGACGATCCGGCCAAGTGGCGTGCACTCGCCAATTGGCTTGCTCTTGCCGGGCGTCACGCCGAACAGCAACAAGCGCTTGCGGTGGCCCGGGTCGCCTCCCGGGCCGCTGCTGCCCGGAAGCGTGCGGAAGAAGTGACGATGGAAGAACCCCCCTGATTGTGGAATCACGAATGGGTTCGGAGGGTCTAACCCCCGAACCTCGCCGGAAATCCGGAAACGATGCAGCTTCGCCCCCTACGGTCATTCATCTCCTGGGAATCATCCGCACTTGACGCCGCGAACAGATAACATTATGCGAGGCATCGTATCCTTGAGTGCGTCGCGCAGCCGGTGGATTGCATCGTGCCTTGCTGTGGTATGCTGTCTGCTATGGGCAGGAGGATGCGCGAACGAACCGCGCCCGGAGGAAACCCTGAACGGGCAGGGGGCGAATGACGCCCAGCCGATGTCCCCCGCCGCCGCGCATTTTATCCGGTTGAGCAGCGAAGCGCTGGAACGGAACGATTTTGCACAGGCTTTTGCCTTTACGGACAGCGTGGCCGCTTTGGCCCCGGAACTTGCGGACATTTCGTTTTTGCGCGGCCGCATTTATGCCGGATTGCATAGACCCGACCAGGCGGATTCGGCGTATCGGGTAGCGCTTTCGATTCGCCCTGCCTATCCTGGCGTATGGAATAATCTGGGCAATACGGCCTGGCTCCGGCAAGAGTATGGGAAATCTGTGGGATACTACCGTCGCGAGCTGGAGATCGCCCCTGATCCGCGTCCCTGGCTGGGCATTGCCCGCGCATATATCGAGTTGGGCAAGGCGGACAGCGCCCGCTATGCTTTCGGACAGGCGCTTGCTCTCGACAGCACCTTTGCCCAGGCCCATTTCGGGGTGGCCCTGTTACTGGACGACTTTGGAGACTTCGAGGGGGCGCTCCGCAGCGCCCGGCGTGCGCTCCGTCATGCGCCCGATAACCACGAATATCGGTACCATGCAGCTTCCTTTCTCGTCAAACTCGGGCGGTGGGAGGAGGCGCTGGCTCCGTTGGAAGCCGTTGCCCGGGAATGGCCCTGGCATCAGGGCGCGCATTACAACATGGCCCAGGTTCTGATGCGCCTTGGTTATGCGGAAGAGGCAGAGGAGGTTCAACGATATGCCGAGGAACTCCGTGCGCTCCAGGCGGAAATTACGAACCTGACGACGGCCTCCCAAACGTATGCCGAGGACCCGTATGCGCATGCCAGACTGGGGGCGTCCCTGAGGAAAGCCCGCCGGTACGACCAAGCCATGCAGGCCTACAGCGTGGCGCTGTATCTGGCTCCCGGTAATCTCGATTTTCGGAACAATGTGGCCGTGCTGCATTTGTTGCAGGGGGATACCCTTTCCGCGATCCGATCGTTTCAGACGATGGTGCAGGCGGATACCACGAATGCCCATGCTTTAATCAATCTGGGAAGTTTGTATGCGTTGTCCGGGGATCCGGAGAATGCGCGCCGGGCATGGGAAGCCGCCTTGCGTATCGAACCGGACAATCGCATGGCGCGCAGTTCGTTGGCCAGCCTCTCGTCCTCCGGACGATCTTCCCAACCTTAGAGCCTTCGATCATGACGTTACGCGGCATGAACAGCAGGTATATTCGCCGGTGGATACTGGTGGCTGTGGTGCATGTCATCATGGCGGCGGCTCCGGGGCTGTTGCTTGAAGCTAGGGCGCAATCCGCTTCTGTGCGCGGTTTCGTTACGGCGGATCCGGGTGGAGAATCGCTTCAGGGCGTCAATGTGTCGATCGATAACATGACCGGCGGGTTGACAGGAACGGTTTCCAACGGGGACGGATTTTTTCTCATAGGCCGCATCTCGCCCGGGCAATACATACTCCGCGCTTCCTTTATCGGGTTCGTTACGTATGTGGATACGCTGGATATCCAGGCCGACGATCGCTTACTGGTCAATATCGTGCTCCGGGAAGATGCGGTGGAGATGGAGGGCATTTCCGTGGAGGCGGAGCGTGAAGATGGCGCAGCGCGCGTGACCGCCGGACAGCAAACCATCCGCCCCGAGGATATCGATCTCATTCCCTCGCCGGACGTTTCGGGCGATCTGGTTTCCTACCTTTCCACGATTCCCAGCGTAGTGCTGATGGGAGACCGGGGTGGACAAGTGTTCATCCGGGGCGGTGAGCCTACGCAAAACCTGACCCTGCTTGACGGGATCGAGATTTACCAGCCCTTTCACGTGCTGGGCTTTTATTCGGCCTTTTCTTCCGAAATCGTCAGCCGGGCCGATGTGTACGCAGGCGGATTCGGAAGTGAATTTTCGGGGAGAATATCCTCGGTCATCGATGTGCATTCTCGGAACGGAAACAAGCGTGGATTCAATGCTTCTGCGGCGTTGTCGCCGTTCACGAGTGCAGGACATCTCGAGGGCCCCATCCTTCCCGGTTATATATCTTTTCTGGCCGCCGGCCGTTTTTCGATGCTGGACCAGTTGGCCTCCAGGTACATGTCCACAGCGCTTCCCTATGTGTTCAATGACGCATTCGGAAAAATACATGTGCGCCTGGGGCCGAACCGGCAGCTTGCCGTGACGGGATTGAAGACGTTCGATCGCGGCACGCTTACCCCCACGGACGATGTATTCCGGCGGGACGATGAGGTCAGTTGGAGTAACACGGCGCTCGGCGTACGCTACCTTGTAGCGCCTCGGATTCTTCCCATTCTGAGCGAGGTGCTTGTGTCCGTTTCACGTCTTGAAAGTTCCTTCGGCCCCCGGGGGGAACCGACACGGATCTCCGACCTTGAGCAGTTCAACCTCGCCGTCAATATGACGAATTATGCCCGGAGCTCGGAAGTCAAATGGGGCTTTTTCCTGCGTACGCCGCTTACGGAAACCGTGCTGGGCGGCCTGTTTCAGAATCTCACGGTAGGCCGGGGCGCTCCTACGAATGTGGGCGCATATATCCAGCCCGAGATATACACGGGCGGCGGGCTGTACGTGCGGCCCGGGCTTACCGTCCAGACGATGGGGAGCACAGGCGATTATTTCGAACCCCGGTTACGGCTGCGCCTGCAGCGCGGTATCCATGAGTGGAGTGCGGCGGCGGGCATCTACCGGCAGGTGACCGTGGGTCTGAGCGATCGCCGCGACGCGACCAATATTTTCACCGCCTGGGTGCAAACACCCTCCAGCGAAGCCATGCGCTCCATGCATGCGTTGCTTGGATACCGGGTGGAACCGTTCCCCTGGCTGGAATGCTCCATCGAGGGGTTCTACAAGAACATGGACAACATCTTCATTGGGGAGTGGACTGCGTTTCCCGGCTTCACCACACGGTTGCAGGAGGCCCATGGCGATGCATTCGGATTTGATCTGCGCATGGAAGTGCGGCGGCCCCGTTTTTACGGGTTTGTGAACTACGGGTTGTCTTCCACCCGGTACGAGATCGATCCGGAAAGTCCGGCGGTAAGGAATCCCGGGCGATTCCGTCCGCCCCACGACCGGCGCCACCAGATCAATGTGCTGGGCAAGGTGGTCGTGTACGGTTTCGATATAAGCGCCCGGTGGCAATTCGGGTCCGGATTGCCGTTCACGCCGGTCGAGGGTTTCGATGGATTCGTGCTGATGGACGGTCCTGTTGCCGTCAGAAATGTGCGGGGATTTCCCCGTGTTATCTACGAGAGCATTCCCTATCGGGCGGTGCTCCCGACCTATCACAGGCTGGACGTTACCGTGGAACGGGTGTTCGATATGCCCCTGGGAGTGGAAATGACCGTGCAGGCCGGGGTAATGAACGCCTATGACCGGGCGAATCTTTTTTCTCTGGATTTGCTTACTGCCCAGCGTACCGATCAATTGCCTGTTGTGCCTATCGTTGGCCTGAAGGTCGCGTTTTAGGATATTTCCTTGAATGATATGCGAAACAGGGTGTTTATCCGGCTTTTCGCCATGGTAGTGTTGCCGGGCTTGCTGCTGGCGACTACCGGTTGCGAGGAGAGTGTGGATGCGATTATCGGGACCGAAATCCCCTTCACGGTCTGGGGCTTTCTGGATGTCGCCGCCGACACCCAGTATGTACGGGTCTTTGAAGTTACGGATCAACTGATTCCCGACCGGGATAGGAAGATCGATGCGCGTGTATTCTCCACGAATCGCACGACGGGCGAGCGCCTCGAATGGACGTATCAGCGCGTGCATTTCGACAGCCTGATCACCGGACATTTCTTCATGGCTCCGTTCCGCCCGGAGCATGAGGTGCGCTATCTGCTCGAGGTGGTACGCTCGGATGGGGAAACGGCCAGTGCTGAAGTGACCGTGCCGCCCGCCGCAAATTTCACCCTCGAAACCGGCGAGTCGAGTGTCCTCATTCCTGTCTTTATCGACGGCGACGTGCCGAACCTCATCGGGTTGCGTGTGACGTACCATGCGATCAATGTTCCGCCGCCCCAGGCCTGGCCGCAGGGTACGCCGGTGGCCCCGGCTGTGCAATTGCCGGTGATTGTTTCGTACGATGATCGAGTCGAGCGCATCCCGGGGGGGTGGCGTTTCACGATAGATATGGAGCGGGATTTTGAGATCGTTCGGGCGGCCTATCAAATCAATTGCCTGATTACCGATCCCGAAGAAAGCGCCCCCTACGTATGGCTCCGGAAGATGGAATTCTCGGGCCTGCTTGCGGATTCGTCCTGGTCGCCGCCCGGCGGGGTGTTCGATGCGAATCTGCTTGCGGTGCCGGGTACGTTTTCTAACGTGAAGAACGGTTACGGTTTTTTCGGGGCCGGAGAGGGGATAGGCAGGGAATGGACCCCTGCAACGGAAACGAGTCTTGAGGCCGGCTATAATTTTCAGCCCAGATGCACCGGGCTGTTCGCCACGGACACACCGGAGTGTCACAATCCCCCTGTGCCCTGCATTAGCGAGATATTTCAGGGGATTGAGGGATTTGCCCGGGGAAAGACCGGAAACGTGTTGTATCCCGGCGGCCAACGCCGTTAACTATACGCCGAGGAACCTCTGATTAAATCCGCATGGGCGAGAACCTTGGGACGCGCATTCTCTCAAAACATAAACGTGCGGTTGGCCGCGAGTTTGCAGGATATCCCGGGCCCTATGTTTTGTTCGAATGCGCGTCCCAAGGTCCCTTTTCCCGGTTGCGATTTTGCGGTTCGGCGTTGGATGGTCTTGTTGCGCGCTCCAGGACTCAATCATTGCTTAAGCAGCCTCTGAACTTTGCGGATTTAATCAGAAATTCCTTAATTGGACGGGCGGTATGGTCGCCGCCCGATCTGTTTTTGCGTTGGGTCTGTTTACGATTCGTATGAAACATATCCTTAACCCCGATATCTACGATGTTGCTGTGGTCGGTTCAGGCGCCGGAGGGGGCATGGCGGCGTACGTGCTCGCCGAGGCGGGCGCTAATGTGGTGATGCTGGAGGCCGGCCCGATGTGGAGCGCGGCCACGGACGGCGACATGTTTACCTGGAACTATGCTTCGCCGAGGCGCGGAGCCCGTTCGAAAGAGAAGCCGTTCGGGGAATTCGACGGGTGCATCGGCGGCTGGGAAATCGAAGGCGAGCCGTACACTCACGCACCCGGCACGGAATGGGATTGGTTCCGGGCGCGCATGTTGGGCGGTCGTACGAACCACTGGGGGCGCATTTCATTGCGGTTCGGTCCGGATGATTTTCGCGGATACAGTCTCGATGGCCTTGGAGACGACTGGCCCATAGGGTATGAAGACATTGCGCCGTGGTACGACAAAGTGGATCGGCTCGTCGGGATTTTCGGCAACCGGGACGGTTTTTACAACGAGCCCGACGGCGACTTTTTGCCGCCTCCGGCGCCGCGTTTGCACGAACTGCTCGTGATGCAGGGGGCGGCGAAGATGGGTATCCCTGTTCTGGCGAACCGCCTTTCTATCCTGACAAAAACGCACAATGGCCGACCTGCTTGTCACTTCTGTGCGCAATGCGGCCGCGGCTGCGCCACGGGTTCGAATTTTTCCTCGCCGACGGTGTTGTTGTCTCCGGCTCTGGGTACAGGGCGGTTGACCATTGTGGACCATGCCATGGCGCGGGAGATCACCACGGATCAGGAGGGGCTGGCCACCGGCGTGTCGTACGTTAACCGGAACGACATGCAGGAATACACCGTCCGTGCGCGCACCGTGGTGCTGGCGGCCAGCGCATGCGAAACGGCCCGGTTGCTTCTGAATTCGACATCGCCCCGGCACCCGGCCGGCCTCGCCAATTCAAGCGGCGCCGTAGGGCGGTATCTCATGGATTCCACGGGCGCCAGCGTGGCAGGCATCTTTCCTCAGCTTGTGGGGCGTATGCCGTACAATGAAGACGGCGTCGGCGGGGCGCACATCTACATTCCCTGGTTCGGGTATGACCAGCAGCGCGATTTTGCCCGCGGATACCATCTCGAGATATGGGGAGGACGCCAGCAGCCCGGCTATGGCTTCATGGGCGGCATTCACACAGTCAATAACCTGTTCGAAGATCGTCCCCGGGGCGGGGGCGGCTATGGAATGCAACTCAAGCAGGATTACCGGGATTTGTACGGGTCCGTAGTGGGTTTCTCTGCCCGGGGCGAGATGATCGCGCGGTACGAAAACTATTGCGAAATCGACCCTGATGTGGTGGACAAGTACGGCATCCCCGTGCTTCGTTTCCATGTGCGCTGGAGCGACGAAGAGTATCTGCAGATTAAACATGCCCAGGAGGCGAGCCGCAGCCTTGTGGAAGCGATGGGGGGTGAAGTGCTGACGCCCATGCCGTCCAGAGAAGAGGGGTACGGCATTCTGGCTCCGGGGCAGATCATCCATGAAGTGGGCACGGTGCGTATGGGAGACGATCCGGCAAAGGCCCCGCTCAATGCATGGTGCCAGGCGCACGATGCAAGGAACGTCTTTGTAACGGATGGAGCACCGTTCGTGTCCCAGGCGCACAAAAACACGACATGGACCATTCTGGCGTTGGCATGGCGCACGGCGGATCATATTGTCGGACTCCGCAACGCAGGCGCCTTATAGCTCGGAAACATTGTTATTGACCCGATAGAAGTTGCCCTATGGATCGCCGCGAATCGCTTAAATTGCTGGCCCTGGCCTTGTCTGCCACCGCACCTGGCGTACTGACGGCAGCCGGATGCCGGTGGACCGCTTCCGATGTCGAACGTGCTGCTCGAGAGGCCGAAGAGGCCCGTGCGCGCGGGGATTTTTCCCTGCAGTTTTTTACGGACGAGGAGTACGGGACGGTGCGTATTCTTGCGGACATGATTATTCCGGCGGACGACCATTCGGGCAGTGCGACAGATGTGGGGGTGCCGGAATTCATGGACTTTATTGTGACGGATATGCCGGATATGCAGGACCCCATGCGCCAGGGATTAGCCTGGCTGAATGCCTGGTCCCGGGAACGGTTCGGGGCATCGTTTGCGGCGTGTTCCGATCCACAGCGCGTTGAGCTGGTCGATGCGATCGCCTGGCCCGAGGATGCCGACCCGGCGCTTCAGGATGGCGTAAACTTTTTCAACTTCTTCCGCGATCTGACGGCTTCGGGATTCTGGACGACGGAAGCGGGGATGGCCGATCTGGGCTATATGGGGAACGTGTTTGTGGCCGAATGGACGGGCGCCCCGAAATCCGAGATCGAACGGTTGGGCTTGTCGGAAGCGTCTTGGGAGACATTGTGACGAGGCCGGCGGGGGATAGGAGAAGGCCGGATGGCTTCCGGACCACTTGAACGTTTTTTGAACCGAAATCCATACAACCATGCAACGACGTCGTTTTCTGCGTTCCTTTGCAGCTGCCTCGGCGGCGCTTCCTTTCGCCCATGCGGGCCTCGCAGCCGGTTTATCAGGGGTGTCCACACATTCCGGTTTTTCTGGAACCCGCCCCGAATTCACGCTCGACTATGCCCCGCATTTCGGCATGTTCAGGCATCATGCAGGGGACGATCTGCTCGATCAGCTTCGTTTTATGGCGGAGATGGGGTTCCGGTCGATGGAAGACAACGGCATGTCGGGCCGCACCCCCGAGATGCAGGAGGCTATTGCGCAGGAAATGACCCGGCTCAATATGCGGATGGGCGTGTTCGTTGCACACAGGATCGATTGGCAGCAAGCCAATCTGGCGGGTGGCGATCAGGCCAGACGAGAGGAATTTCTGGATGACATCCGTGGCGCCGTGGAAGTGGCGAAGCGCGTCAACGCTACATGGATGACGGTGGTGCCCGGTCGGGTTGACCAGCGCCAGGAAATGGAATACCAGACCGTGCATGTGGTGGAATCGCTGAAGCGCGCGGCGGAGATTCTGGAGCCGCATGGTTTGGTTATGGTCCTGGAACCCCTGAACTGGTGGTCAAACCACCCCGGCATGTTTCTAAGTCGGGCGCCCCAGGCATACATGATTTGCAAGCATGTAGACAGTCCTGCCTGCAAGATCCTCTTCGATATCTACCATCAGCAGATCAGTGAGGGGAACCTGATCCCGAACATCGAAAAATCATGGGATGAGATCGGCTATTTCCAGATCGGCGACAATCCGGGCCGGAAGGAGCCGACGACGGGCGAAATCAACTACCGCAACGTGTTCAAATATATCCACGAACGGGGGTATACGGACATCCTCGGGATGGAGCACGGGAATGCCGGGCCCGGCAAGGAAGGGGAGCAGGCGCTGATCGATGCGTATGTTTCGGTGGATCCGTGAGATTCACGGTTGCGCGAAGACCAGCGTCCGGTCGGAGAGGCTGGCGGAAAGCCGATGCGCTTCGGGAAACTCGATATCGACCGGGGTTGGAGCTACAAAAACGCTACGCCGCCCTTCGATGACAATGCCTTTTGCGCCCACCGTGACAAAGGCGAACAACGGGTCCCGGTATTCAGCCATATGACCATACCCTTCGCCGACCCAGTAGTACGAGGCACTATTAACCTGCACATAATGGATGCCGTCGATCGTGCTGTGCGCGTCCAGATGATGATGACCGGAGAAACACGCAATCACCTTTTGGAAACCGGCCTGTTTGTTCGCTTCGGCGAAGATCCGGCGAACCGCCCCGCGATTCTTGGCCAGTCCTCCATTCCAGATCTCATCCAACGCCTGATGTGTAAGTACGATGGTCTGCCGATCGGTTGAAGCCAGTTCGTCTTCGAGCCAGTCAAGCTGCTCCGGGTGAATGAAGGTGCGGAGTGTATTGTCCACGTAGAAATTGCCGTGCTCGTAGTCCACATACGCACCGTCGACGTGCAAAAAATTGCAGTCGAGCACTACGAAATGATAGGCGCCTGCATCAAAGGAATAGGCGTTGTGTTCCATCTGCCAGAGGTCCATGATCTGCCGTTTGGTGCCCAGGTCCATATCATGGTTGCCAAGCACATGGTAGCGCGGCGCGTTGGCTTGCTCCCAGAGCTTGACGAAGGCATGCGCGTCGGGGCGTGGGTGACAGAAATCGCCCAGTTGAACGACAAAGTCCAGGTTGCGCTGGTTTGCCTCTTCCAGAAAAGCTTCCAGCCGCTCTTCGGCCTTCGGCATGAGCCCATGATGCACGTCGGCAATCATGCCAAACCGCAGCAGCGGGTTGGCTCCGTCACGCCAGGGATTGAAAAAAGGCGCTCCTGTCGCATGGCCGGCCAGGCCCGTTACAAGGCCGCTGCCCGCCAGTTGTAAAAACCGTCTCCGATCGAAGGTCTCCGACTTGTTCATGGTTTGAGGCGATTTCTATTCTGTTTTGCGGATCTCGAACCGATCAAACAGACGCCCGTCCAGGTCGATAGCGTTGAATTGCAACGTGCCCTCATGATTGTCCAGGACCGTGTAGACTGGCATGCGCCTCATCAAATCTGCTGCGGGGGTAAAGAACTCATGACGGACCCATCGTACGTACCCGTCACATGATACCAGCCACCCGACTCGACGGGTGTGGGGCGTCCATGTAGGTCATAAACGCCATCGCCGTCCTGATCGGCGCCCGTGCTGGCCAGCGCGAAAGTGAAGCGGCTGTCAGGTTTCCATGGTCCCTCTGTTGCCATAGCGTGTAACGAAATGGTTGTGCGTGCAACGATTCTTTTTCGTTCAAAACTGGTGAAACCTTTGCGAGACAAACTCCAGAACCACAGGTAAGCTTTCGCGCCAGTACGTCCAGGTATGGCCGCCATCGCGAATACGAAATTCATGAGGAATCTCCCGTTTTCTTAGGGCGATGTGGACCAGCGAATTGCCTTCGTAGAGAAAGTCGTCGTCCCCGCAATCGATGAACCAGCGTACGGATTTGAGGTCGTCCTCGGGCAGGCTTTCGATCAGGGAAATGGCGTTGTGCCGGCTGATGTATTCTTCAATTTGCGAGTCGGAGATTCCCGTAATATCGACACCCCTGCGCTCCATCTGCGCCTTGTATTGCTGAACCGACCGGGCGCCTGTGGAAGCGCTCAGCGGCGCAGCCGACGAAAAAAGATCCGGTCGATGAAGGGCATACATGAAGGAGCCGCCGCCGCCCATCGAGAGACCGGCTACGGCCCTGTAGCGCTTTTCGCTTTTAATTCTGAATTCTTCTTCCACGTGCGGCATCAATTCTTCAAAGAAAAAGTCCTCATACCGCCACGTATTGGTAATGTCATTGAAATATCCTCGCTGGCCTGTGCTGGCATCCGGCATGATAATTACCATTGGGGTTGCCTTGCCTTCCCGGATCGCTTTATCGGCAATATGATGCACTTCGCCGAATTGTATCCAACCCGTTTGGTCGTCTCCTCCTCCGTGTAAAAGGTAAAGCACGGGATAACTACGCTCGGATGAAAAGTAATCCGGCGGCAGGTAGACCGCATATTTCTTTTCGGAGTCGAGAATTTCGCTCGTTATCGAAAGGTTGTCGTACACCGTTCCGTGCTGTGCATTCGCTGTAAGCGTAAGGCCGCACAGCAGCACAAGGAATACCATGCCCGATTTCTTCCTCCGCTCCTTACACATCCACCCACCTCCCGTTGCGGTCGATCGAACGATAGATCGCCTCGATCACTTTCATGTCCTTCAGCCCTTCTTCGCCCGAAACCCTGCTCGTTTCGTCTTCCGTGATGCACCGGGCGAAGTCGTCTATTTGCAGTGCTTGCTGCGTTACGTGCGGATACCCCATCGGGCCTTCGTTCGTCTCTCCGGATACGCTGTTATACATGAAGGCCGGCTCGATTCTCGCCCAGCCCCGCGGGGCCATCATATACAGGCGATTCACGTTGGCCGAATAGGAGGTGCTGTGGCTGGACACCGCGCCGCCGGGGAATTCCATTTCCCACAGAATGGTCTCGTAAATCTCCGTAAAGATGTCCGGGCGCGTGTTGTAGCCTGATGCCCGGACGCGGACCGGCTCTTCGCCGATCGTGTACCGGGCGCCCTGGATGGCGTAGACGCCCACGTCCAGCAAGGCGCCTCCTCCCGCCATTTCCTTGCTGAATCGCCAGGCCTCGGTGTTGCGCGAGGTAAAACTGAAACTGGCCTCGACGACAGTGACCGGTCCGAAGACCTGTTCCTGCGCCAGGCGCATGATTTCCTGGTGATGCGGTTCGAAGTGGAGGCGGTATCCCACCGAAAGTTTTACGCCGGCCTTGTCGCACGCCTCGATCATGCGCTCGCAATCGCGTACGGAGGTTGCCATAGGCTTCTCCGTAATGACCTGCTTGCCTGCTTCGGCAGCCCGGATCGCATATTCCGCATGCATGCTGTTTGGCAACACCACATACACGATGTCGATATCCGGATTGTCCGCAATCCGGTCGAAGGTCTCGTAATTGTAGACGTTTTCCCCCGGGATATTGTATTCGGCCATCCACTTGTCGGCCTTGGCGGGCGTACCCGTGACAATGCCTGTGAGGCGGCAGCGCTCCGTTTCCTGGAGAGCGGGAGCCAACTGGTTCGTAGCGTAGTTGCCGAGACCCACGAGTGCTACGCCGAGGGGATTCATACCCGGAGGCAGGGGGGTGCGCCTTTGCACACTTTGGGTGCTTGCAAGCGTAGCGGCCGGGGTGCCGGACAACGCAAGTCCGCCCAGCAAGGCGCCGGTTTTCTGCAAAAAGGTACGCCGCGTACGGCGAGAATGTATAGGAGCCATAACAGGTTCGGTGTGATGGGATGCACCCGGTTTAGATTTCGAACAAGGCATCGTCATATTCGATGCGCGTTCCCTGAAGGATGGCCTCGTTGGCCTTTATAGTGATGACGGCCATTTGGAAACCAACCTCGTAAGACGCTGCCGGCGGATATGGTCCAAAGGCATGGTTGTCGATGAAGTCACGTATTGCGTACCAAAGGGGCGTCTCGAGATTGGGATCATCTTCGGTCGGTGAGATATCCTGGGCATCCAGTTGGGTAGCATTCGCCACCAGCGCAATACCGGTTTCCTTATAGAACTTGTCTTTTCTGGCGTACACTTCCCATCCGAGCAACGGGGCATCGACTTCCTTGAACATCCAGGCCCGGTGGTCGCGGAACATGATGGTGCTGTCGCGTCCCGAGTAGGTGTCGTAGGCGGCGTCGAACGAGCTCGTAAGGGTAGCGTCGTACAACATAGGTACGCCGCCGTCCTCCAGTTCGAAGACGGCCTGGATCGTATCGGGTACCTGGCGCCCGTCATTCCATAACATGATCTGCCCCAGACCGGTAACCGCTGCCGGACGTTTGCTCAGAAACCACAGGGCAGGATCGAGCTGATGCGTGCCTACCTCGCCGATGAGTCCGGTAGAGACCCCTGCGTCAAGCCGCCAGTTTAGTGCGATCTCGCGTTCCCGGTTAGGCGAGGCCCTCCGCCAGCTTTCTTTTGTATGCCACTGGGAACGGGTCATTGTGGCCTTTCCAAGGGCCCCGCTACGGATGAACTGGAAGACGGAACGATAATTCGGATGCGACCGGGCATGCAGTCCTACCTGAAAAATCAGGTTGGGATTGTCACGGGCGGCTTGCGCCATGACCCGCGCATCGTCGATGTTCGAGGCCATCGGCGCTTCTACGTATACATGCTTGCCGGCAGACAAGGCATCGAGCGCAATTTGTTTGTGCAGGTGCGTGGGCGTGGCGATAAAGACCGTGGAAATGTCCGGATTATCCAGTACCTCGCGGTAGTCTTCGAATGTGGCCGCTCCCGGCGCCGAGCGTTGCGCTCTCCGCAGCATGACGTTGTAGGTGTCCACTACCGCAGCAAGATCCACCTCGGGGATGCGTGTCAGCGTGGCGGCTATGTCCCGCCCCTGCGGGCCGAAACCGATTATGGCGGCCTGTACCTGTTCCTGGAAGGTTGCCCGGCGCGCATCTGCACCGATGGCGGGGGCCTGTGCAAGCAGGCCTGAAAGAGGGATCAGGGAGCTCCGTTTCAGAAAATTTCGACGACTCAAGAGGCCGCCGTAGGTATGATCTTTCATAGTGCGGTGTTCAGGCTGGGTGTTGTTGCCACGTTGTAGCATGGCCGTTCAACACGGGTGCAGGGGGTGGAGCGGGAGTCTTTTTCGATGTATCGCACAGGGGGATCCCGTGGTGCAGAATGCGATGGGGAAGAGGGCCTTCATCGTCCGGTTGAATGACCAGGGACCGGTATTCGGGCAGGGGGCGGGCATGTACGAGCAGGGCGGTCGAAACGGCATCGGCGGTAGTGGCCGATGAAGTAACGGTCGCCGCCAGCAGCGCTCCGCGAACGGGTTTTCCAAGGCGGGGGTCCAGCACATGGCCGTAACAGGTTCCCTCAACCTCGAAGGATTTACCCGAAACAGCCGAAACCGACAAGGCCTCGTCCCGAATCGCTACGACGGCGACGGGTTCGTCCGGTGCCCGGGGGTCCACAACGGCCACGTTCCAGGAGTCGGCGTCGAGCGGCTGTCCGATTCCGTACATCGTGCTGGTGCCGCCGTGCAGGAAAGCCCGCTCCACGCCGGCCTCTCTCAATATGCGTATGGCTTCGTCCACGGCGTATCCCTTGCCGATGGCCCCGAAATCCAAAGCAACCCCTTTGTGGGCAAAACGCACCGTACAATGCGCCTCGTCCAGTTCAACGAGGTGCATGCCTGTACGCAGGCGGGCCTGGGCCAACTCGTCTGCGTCCGGTACACGCCCTCCGTCGCCGTAAAACCCCCACACCTTCATGAGTGGGCCGATCGTCAGATCGAAAGCCCCGTCCGTGCAACGGTGCAGATCCAGGGATTGCTTCAATAAATCGAACAACCACCGCTCGACCGGCACGGCTTCCTCGGAAGCGTGCGTATTGATGCGGGATACGTCGGAGACGGGAAGGAATCTGGAAAGACGTGTTTCCAGTCGTTCGATTTCCCGGAGCGCTTCCTCGCCGGCAGCCCGTAGCCGCAACTCGTCCTCGCCCTGGAGGACAAGTTCAAAGCGACAGGCCATCGCCATGCGCGCCAATCGAACGGTACCCATCCCCGCCTCCGCCGTTTGACTGCTACGACAGTTCGAGCGTGCCGTACGTGATCGGCTCGATCTCGCGTCCGCCGCCTGTGGTCATTTTGCGCGTTTCCTCGTCGAAGTAGAGCATTTCACCCAGGCGGTCCGACATCTCGGCCATGCAAATAATCGTTTGCGCCTTGATCGACAGGTCGATGTTTCCGTTGGGTTGCGTGTTCTCGCGGATCGAGGTCAGCCAGTTCTCCACGTGTGCGGGTACGCTTACGCCAGGCTCGACATTCTCTTCCATCTGCTGGTCAACCAGATCGGCAAAAGGCCGTTCCGGACGCAGTTCGATGGAGTTGCCGGAGAAGTACAGCGTACCTTCGTGGCCCCGGATCACCTGCCCGAGTCCTTGCTCGTTGACGGTGCTTCCGATAACCAGGAGGGTCAGGCCGCTGGCGAATTCGGCCAGTACCTGTGTGTTATCGGGTACGTCGCGGTCGGGTGTGACCTTGCGTGTGCCGAGCGAGGCAACCCGCACCGGAAATTCAGGGGCCCCTGTTGCAATCATCAGCGGGTGGATACGGTGGGCGAGCAGATCACCGAGGATGCCTGCACAGTACGGGTAATACTTGCGCCAGCGATGATACTCGTCCGCGCTGAACGGACGGTCGGAAACGGGTCCGAGCCAGGAGGCCCAATCAATGTTTTCCGGAGAAGAATCTTCGTCGATTCCGTAATTCCACTCGCCGTCGGGATTGTTGCGGCAGTAGGAATCCTGTCCCAGCACGAGGGGACCGATCATGCCTGCCTGGATCATTTCTGCGGCACGGTGCCACTTGCCTTCCGTACAGTACTGGGAACCGATCTGGAAAATCTTCCCGGTTTCCATGGTTTTGTCGTAGATGTCGAAGGCCTCGTGCAGGTAGCGCGTCATCGGCTTTTCGCAGTAGACATGCTTGCCGGCATCCATGGCGTCGGTAGCGATGGCCGAGTGCCAGTGGTCTACGGCGCCAATGAAGACAGCATCCACATCATCCCGTTCAAGCAGGGCCCGGTAGTCGTCGTATGTATCTGCATCCGTGAGGCCGAGTCTTTCGGCCGCGCGATCCCTGCGCTTGTTGAAAACGTCGCAGACAGCCACACCGGCCGCATTGAATTCCGCGCCATGATTGTCGATGGTGCCTATATGGGCATTGTAGCCCTGGCCGCCCACGCCTATGAATCCGATGTTCAGACGGTCGTTTGCGCCAAGGACCGTGGCCGGCGCCGGTTTATGGACGATAGTTTTGCGCTGCGGGGTCTTGGCCATGGCCGGCGTATATCCTGCCAGCATGGCGGCAGCTCCGAGCGCGCCCTTTTTGACGAATTCGCGCCGGGATGCACTATCGGTGGGAGTTTTTTTCCTGTTCATGATTGGGGATGGTTTGATAAGGATGTTGTTCGATGCGTTTATCGTGACGAAACGATGGTATGGAGTAGACCGGAAGCCCTTTCAGCGCAAGGCTGTCTGCGGAGCCTCGTTCTATGTCCGGCCCAGATTTTTACCCGTGTGCCTGATCCGGTTTGTTTCGGGAACGTACTAGCCTTGCAAAGTTACTAAATAGTAACATATGTTGCGTACAGTACGTACAGTAATTTGAGGGTCAGGCGGAGATTAGGGCCTGTTGACACCATGCAGCGGGTTCCGTACAAGGTGTTTTATACAGGCGGCTCAGGGCGTTTTGCAACAACCTGTGCCGCAAGGTGTCTTATTGAAAAAAACCGGAAGGGATCCATGAAACACACGATGATCTGGATAGCTGCCTTCTTTGCGATGGCGGCTTTCGTACCGGCGGAAACCGCCGAAGCGCAAACGCTGGCCTTGACGCCGGAAAGTTCGATCTGGATTGACGGCACGTCGAATCAGAGTGACTGGACCGTATATGCGAAAGAGATGACTGGAGGAGTCCGGATGGGAGAAGCGGGAATGCCGGACAGTCTGGTGCTCACCGTGGTTTCCAGACAGATCAAGAGCGACAAGAGCACGATCATGGATCGCAAGATATCCGATGCGCTGAAGGCCCGCGAACATGCGAGCATCGCGTATCAGTTGGTGGGGACAGCCGTTTCCGAGGGCGATGCGAACATGCTTATGACCCAGGGAAGCCTCACCATTGCGGGTGTAACGAAGGACATCGAGATGGAGGTGTCCGCAGAGCATCTCGAAGGCGGGTCGGTGCGCTATACCGGCATGACTGCGCTCCAGTTTACGGAGTACGGGATGAAGCCGCCCACGGCATTGTATGGAGCACTTCGCACGGGGAATGATGTAACCGTGCATTTCGACGTCACCTTCGCGTCGAGCGAATAGGCGGGAATATTTCCGGAATCGATCAGGAAGTTGCGCCGGGTTCCATCCCGGCCTGTTTGCCCACTTCGATTCCCGATAGCCGCTCGAGCGCTTTCACAAGGGCATGGTTGCCCTCGCTCCCGAGGCCGTTTCGCTGGAGCGAGCGGTAGAGGTGAAAGCATGCGCCTGCACCAATCAGGGGTACTCCCAGTTCGTCGGCGGCATCGAGGACGAGGCGCAGGTCTTTTAGTTGCAGGTCGATGGTGAATCCCGGGCGCCAGTCTCTTTGCGTACATTGCGGCCCCCTGTTGGCCAGCATCCAGCTGCCTGCTGCTCCGCCGGTTACCGCTTCCAATGTTTTTTCGAGGTCCAGTTCACCGGCCTCTGCAAACGTGAGCGCCTCCGATACGGCGAGCATGTTCACGACAACCAGGATCTGGTTGACAAGTTTGACGGTTTGGCCGGCCCCGTGCCCGCCGACATGCGTAATCGTTGTACCCATGGCTTCGAAACAGGGCATGGCCCGCGCCACCTGATCCGACTCGCCTCCGATCATAATGCTGAGCGTGCCGTTTGCGGCTCCTTCGCTGCCTCCGCTGATGGGGGCATCCAGCATATGCATATTCCGGTCCGCCAGTTTTCCGGCCAGTGTTCTCGTTACGGACGGGCTGATCGTGCTCGTGTCGATGAAGAGCGTGCCGGGGCGTGCCGACGGGATCGCTTCTTCGATGACAGCGGCTGCATCCGGAGTATCGCTAACGCACAGAATGACGATAGGGCAATGCGCAGCCAATTCCCGGATCGATGCGGCTACCCGGGCGCCGGCTTTCTCAAGAGGTTTCGTTCTGGAGGGAGTGCGATTCCAGACGGTCAGGTCGAGGCCGTGCCTGATGAGGTTGTGCGCCATGCCACGACCCATTACGCCAAGGCCGATAAAGCCGACGGGTTCGTTCAGGTTAGGGCCTGTTAGCACTATGCAACGATGCTCTGTTTCGTCAGGCACGGCGTCAATCAACTGCCGGTCGCTTTCCTGTCGGGGATGTACAAATGGATGCCGCACTCTGTTTTTTCATGCCCCTGCCATCGTCCAGAGCGAATATCCTGGCCGTTCTTGACAGGTTTTGTGCAGGGCATGCAGCCTATACTTGGGTAGCCCTGGTCATGCAGGGGATTGTAGGGAAGATCGTGCCGGCGTATGTATTCCCGGACTTTTGTTTCCGTCCAGGAAGCCATCGGATTGATCTTGACCAGATTGTGCGTCTCGTCCCACTCCACGATGGCGGTATTCCTGCGAGTCAGGGCCTGATCGCGCCGGATGCCGGTAATCCATGCATCTTTTGACGCAAGGAATTGACGGAGCGGCTGCACTTTACGCAGAAAGCAGCAGCGATCCGGATCGGAACGCCAGAGAGTTTCTCCTTCCCAACGAGCCTGTTCCTGTAGCGAGAGGCCGGGATGGATGCGGACGATTTCAATATCCAGGCGTTCTTCCAGTTTGTTCTTCAATGCGTAGGTCTCAGGGAAAAGCAGGTCGGTATCCAGATAGAACACGACGGCTTTTGGCTGGACCTTCGCCAGCATGTGCATAAGCGCCACGCCGGATAAGCCAAATCCTGTGCCGGTGACAATATTGTCGCTGAATGCGTCAAAGGCCCATGCAAGCACTTCTTCAGGCTGAGCATATTCCAAACGCATGCTCGCCGAGTGAATTTCGCCTGACGTCAAATGCATAATGCGCAAGCAGATACGGGTTGATGTGCAACGAAGTAAATCATACGATACATTTCCTAAAGATACGAGACGTTTGTGCAATCATGCTATTCGGCGACAACGGACCGGCAAATACAATAAAAAAGATGCGTCGATGTGTTCTATTTCTTACGTTTACCATGCCGGGATCCGGTCAGAGGGGAGGCGGGAGGAAGGATATTCGGTGCTTCGGATTTCCGGCGTATTGGGCGCATTGCCTGAATCGCGGGCTTTACTAACGCACATTGTGGAGACATCATGAAAAAGGGGAATTTTTCTCGCCGCACCTTTCTTCGGAACGCCTCGTTGACGGCGGCAGGTGTAACTATCGTGCCCAGGCACGTGCTTGGCGGCGTGGGGTATCGCGCTCCCAGCGATCTCCTGAACGTTGCAAGCATAGGCGCCGGCGGCATTGCAAATCAAAATCTCGGGAATGTGGAATCCGAGAATATCGTGGCGCTGGCCGATCCCGATTGGAACCGGGCTTCCAGAGCCTTCGAGAAGTTCTCGCAAGCGGTCAAATACAAGGATTTCCGGCGGATGCTCGACGAGAGCGGCGATGACATCGACGCTGTGATCGTGGCGACGCCGGATCATACGCATGCCGTGGCGGCCAGTATGGCCATGCAACTCGGCAAGCATGTCTATGTGCAGAAGCCGCTCACGAGGACGATCCGGGAGGCTAGGCGTTTGCTCGAATTGGCTGAACAATACAATGTAGTCACGCAGATGGGTAATCAGGGGCATTCCCATGATGATGGCCGCCGTCTAATCGAATGGGTGCATGCCGGTGCGATCGGGACGGTCCGGGAAGCACATATCTGGACGAATCGTCCTATCTGGCCGCAAGGCGTACCGATCCCCCAGGAAAGCATGACTCCTCCGGAGCATATGGACTGGGATGTCTGGCTGGGACCTGCGCCCGAGGTGCCGTATCACGATTCGTATGCGCCGTTCACGTGGCGGGGCTGGGTGGATTGGGGCACCAGCGCGCTGGGAGACATGGGCGCCCATCTCATCGACCATGCGTACTGGGCCCTCGATCTCGATTATCCCGATTCGGTCTGGACCAGTTCGACGCCGTTTGAGCGTGAAGACCATGCCGCGTGGCCTCAGTCCCAGATGACGCAGTACGAATTTACCGGCAAGGACGGACAGGCTATCCGAATGATGTGGTATGATGGGGGGCTCATCGCCCCGAGACCGGCGGTGTTGCCCGACGATGTAAGGCTCATACCGGGGGGCGGTGCGCTTCTGGTTGGCGACAAGGGCGTGCTGCTGTACGATACGTACGGCCACAATCCGCGCCTGTACCCGGAGACGCTGATGGAAGAATATGCGGATGTTCCTCAGACGCTTCCCCGGATTCAGGAAAGCCACGAGATGAATTGGGTGAATGCATGCAAGGGGCTTGCCGAAGCCACTTGTCCGTTTTCCTATGCCGTACCGCTCACCGAGGTGATGTTGCTGGGCGTTGTTGCCTTGCAGCACAATGGGTTGATCAAGTACGATGCGGAAACGATGACCATCCCCAATGTTCCGGAGGCTGAGCAGTATCTGCATCGTCCGTATCGCGAGGGCTGGGAGATATAGCGGATGTTTGCGGTTGTTCTGGGGCGGGGGAAAAGGCTCCTCCGGTTTGTTTTGCCGGTACCGGCGCTCGCTGTGCTCGCAATGTTTGCGAATGTGGAGCGTGGCGGGCCGGGCGACTTGAGCGAAGGTCCCCCGTACGAACCCGTCGAGGCGCTCGCCACGCTCGAAGTGGTCGAAGGCTTCCGGGTCGAAACCTTCGCTGCGGAGCCGTTGATTGCCGACCCGGTAGACATGATGGTGGACGAAAACGGCCGCCTTTATGTCGTGGAAATGCCGGGATATCCTCTGGACACCGGGGGTACGGGTCGGGTGATGCGGCTCATGGATACGGACGGCGATACATATCCCGATACGAGCGTCGTATTTGCCGATGGCCTCACGTTGCCCACCGGCATTATGCGATGGAAGGATGGGGTGCTGGTTACCGATGCGCCCGACGTCATCTATCTGGAAGACAGGGACGGCGATGGCAAAGCGGACCGCAGGCAAGTCGTGCTGACGGGTTTCGCCCTGTCGAATCCTCAGCACAACTTCAATAATCCGCTGTACGGCCTCGACAATGGCATTTATCTGGCCAATAACGGGCCGATATACACCACGGCCCATGCCGACCGGTTCGGCGATTTCGGAAGCGGCGTACATTTTCCCGATCGTCCGGAAGGGTCTGTCCTTGCGCGCAACGCAAGCGGACGAAATGTGCGGTTCCGCCCGGACACGGGACAGCTGGAAGAACTCTCCGGCGCTTCGCAGTTCGGGCACGCCTTCGATCCATGGGGTCGGCATTTTCTGGTCAGTAATGCCCGTCCCCTGTTCCACGAGGTCATTGCCGCGAGGTATTTGCGCAGGAATCCCGGGCTTCCGGTGCGCGAGGCGGTGGCCTATTCGTCCGATCACGGAAATGCTGCGGAAGTGTTTCCCGTTACGATCGGCCCGGAACACCAACTGCTTACCGATCGTGGCGTGTTTACTTCGGCGGCCGGGCTGACGTACTACACGGGCGGCGCTTTTCCCGATCCGTTCGACCGGGTGACGTTCGTAACCGAATCGGTGCATAATCTGGTGCATGTCAATGTCGTGGAAGACGCCGGGGCGACTTTCACGGCAAAACGCCTGTACGAGGGAAAAGAATTTCTGGCTTCCACGGATAGCTGGTTTCGTCCGGTGAACACGTATACGGGGCCGGACGGCGCGCTCTATATCGTGGATTACTATCGAAAGATCGTCGAGCATCCCGAGTGGATGGATAAGGAAACGATCTCGTCCGGGCAGTTGTACGCCGGCAATGACCGGGGGCGCATTTATCGTATCGTTGCGCAGGGGGCGCCGGAGGGCGACTGGCTGGACGCGGTGGACATGACCGGCATGTCCGACGCGGCGTTGGCGAGTTTGCTGGGGCATGGGAACGCATGGTGGCGCCTGCATGCCCAGCGGTTGCTTGTGGACAGGCGGGCGATCGGGGTCGGGCCTGTGCTGACACGCATGGTGCGGGCAGACGGAAGCGCTCTTGCCCGTTTGCATGCGCTCTGGACGCTGCACGGGCTTGGGTTGCTGCAAGCGGATGTGCTCCGGGCAGCGTTTTCGGATGCACACCCCGGCGTACGAGCCCAGGCTGTCCGACTTGCAGAAATCCTCGACGAAACGCATGGAGCAGCGTTATTCGAGGATGACCTGATTGCGATGGCGGACGATGCGGATCCGAAAGTGCGTTTTCAGTTGTTGCTGACGCTGGGAGAGTTTTCCACGGACCGGGCGGCTGTCGCGCGGGATCGCTTGCTGGAACGGGACTTGAGCGATCCATGGGTGCAGATAGCGTCCCTTACCGCAGGCGCAACCTCGAATTTCGAAGCGATTGTCCGTGCTGTGCGGGCGTTCGGCGATCGGGTCGAAGGGCGCTCGTACATACGGCGCGTGGCGGCGCTTACGGGCGTTGCAGGGTCAGAAGCGGATGTCCGCGAGGCCATCCGGTTTGCACTCGTATCAGGAGGCAACAGCAGCTCCGAAGTGCTTGAAGGGCTTGCCGATGGATTGGGTCGGCGCACCGGACGCAGGTCGGGCGGCGGTGCGCCGGGTATCGACAGCGAGGGGCTCCTGCAGACCTTTTATGAGGAAGTTGATCCGGATATTCGCCGGGGATTGCTGGCTCTACTGCGTCGTGCTGCTCCTTTTGACACAGAGCCAACCCGGGCTGTGGCGCTGGCCGCTTCCCGGGCGGAGCCGACTCCACGTCGCACAGACATGCTGGCACTGGTGGAAATGGGCGATGCCGGCAAGGTGGTTCCGGCGTTGCGTGATATGGTGACCCGATCTGCTTCGGAGGCACAGGTGCAGGAAGCAGCTGTGCGTGTATTGGGGCGTGTGCCCGGAGACGATGTGGGGCGGTTTCTGCTGGACGCGTATCCCCGCCTTTCCGCCGGCGCCCGCGGAGAAGCGCTGAATGCCCTTTTGCGATCCGAATCGCGCATGCATCTGCTGCTCGACGCGGTAGAGGCAGGAGACATAAGCCGTCTGGCCCTTGGCTGGAATAGGCGTGTGCGCCTGATGCGGGATACGGAAGGTGCGGTGAAGGCGCGTGCCCGGGGTTTGCTGCGTGCTTCGGATGCCTCCCGCGTCGATGTGATGCGCGCCTATGAAGCGGCCCTGGACCTGTCCGGCGATGCCGGACGGGGGCAAGCCGTGTATTTTTCCGTATGCGCCCGATGCCATGGAGTCGCTGTTTCGGAGAACGCCGGTTCGAGTGTTCTTTTCGGTCCCGACCTGGGTACCGTCCGGCACTGGCCGGCCCGAGCGCTACTGGAAGCCATCCTGGTTCCGGAGAGGACGATTGCGGACGGCTACGAACTATGGAGGTTGGAGCGGCGGGGCGATGCGCCAATTACGGGGATTCTACATGCAGAGACTCCTTCTTCCGTCACGCTGATCACGGAAGAAGGCCGCGAGGAAGTAGCGCTGCGTACGGAGATCGAACTGTTGCGCCGTCTCGATGCATCCCCGATGCCGGCTGGCCTTGAGGAGGAAATTGATATACAGGAGATGGCCGATCTCCTGACGTTTTTGCGAAGATAAGGGCGGCTACGCCGCGTTTTCCAGTGCCTTCCGCATGGCGTCTGCACTCGTGAATTTTACCCGGGGGCGTCCGGTTTCCTTGCCCCGAGCGGTTTCCAGTTCGTCGAGGCGCATCCAGTCTTCGTAACTGAAATAATCCGGACACCGGGTACAAATCATGCGCTCCGCCTCTTCAGCCGATGGGGCTTCCGGGGAAAGCAGGATCCCGTTTCGTACATCTTCCAGCATACAGGTCGCTGTTTCCACGGAGTCGGCCTTATTCGTACCGATGACCCCTGAAGGTCCCCTCTTGATCCATCCCCCGGCGTATTCGCCGATCACATGTTTGCGGGTGGCAGGGTTCACCACGCGGCCTTTTTCGTTAGGAATAACATTCCACTGTTCATCGAAGGGAACGTCAGCCAGCGGAACGCCCTGATACCCTACGGATCGAAAGATCAGCCCGGCGGAAATCGTTTCGAAACGCTCGGTGGCGCGCGGGCGAAGGCGACCGTTCTCGCTCAGGTGCAATTCGTTATGCACTACCCGTATTGACGATACCCGGCCTGTTTCGTCCCCGATGATTTCGGTGGGTGAGACGAGGAAGCGTATGTGAAGGCGTTTTTCTTTTCCGGAGGGATCGCGTTCGGCAATTTCCTGAACGATTTCCACGTTGCGGCGAATGCGGCGGCCTGCGGATGCGAGTACCTCCTCGCTAAGCGGGTCAAGCGCCGCTTCTTCCGGGCGCACGATGGCGTCGGCGCCTTCCAGCATTCCCAACTCCTTCGCCTCGGGAGGAGTGAATGCAGCCTGGACCGGACCGCGCCGGCCCAGCATATGAACCTCGCGGACCTGGCTTTCGCGTAACTTTTCGAGCGCATGATCGGCAATGTCCGTGGCTGCAAGTTCTTCCGGGGTGCGGCACAATATGCGCGCTACGTCAACGGCGACATTTCCGACACCGATGACGACAACGGATTTCGCGGACAGATCGAATTCGAGATGCCGGTAGTCGGGATGTCCGTTGTACCATGCCACGAATTCGGTCGCCGAATGGCTGCCATGCAGGTCTTCGCCGGGAATACCGAGGGAGCGATCCGTCTGCGCCCCCGTGGCATAAAAAATCTGATGGTAATGCCGCTGCAGGTCAGCGCGGGTCACGTCCGAGCCGAAACACACGTTTCCAAAGAAACGGAACCCGGGCCTGGAGGCGGTTTTGTGGTAGACCCGGGTAACGTTCTTGATACTCTGGTGATCAGGCGCAACGCCGCCCCGGACCAGGCCGAAAGGAGTAGGAAGCCGGTCGAACATGTCAATCTCGACATGCAGATCCTGTTGCTTCAGCATATGATCGGCTGCATAGAAAGCGGCCGGGCCGGCGCCGATAATAGCGATACGAAGGGGGTGATTTTCGGTGCCCGGTGCGGCCATGGAGCTTGGAGAGCTATGAGTCAGGTACTGTATGGGGGTGCGTATCCGTTCCGTATGCCATGTACCCATTCTGAAATAAACAGGCATTCCACCGTATAGGGGATCCCGTGAGTACATCATATACTGAACCATATCCGGGTAAAATACGAACAGTACAGGATACTCTGATCAAGTCCGCAAATCTCAGAGGCTGCGGGGGTCGGGCTGCGGCCGTTTGCCGGGCAATACCGCAATGCCTATCATGCAAAACACTTTTTTGTTTGTCCTGGAATTCCCTTATCGGGGTATAACAGCACGTGTTTGCAGCTACCGGTTCGTCATCGACAGCATCCGCTCTTCACTTCAGGCAGTGGGTCGGCCTCGGCGCAGGTGTGCTTTTATGCGTGGTTTTGCTGTTTATGCCTCCCCCCGCGGATATGCCGCTTTCCGCCTGGAGGACGGCGGCTGTGGGTATCCTGATGGCCGTCTGGTGGATGACCGAGGCCATTCCCATATCCGCTACGGCGCTTTTGCCGCTTGTGCTTTTTCCCTTGTTGGGTATTGCGGATATACGCGCCGCGGCATCCCCCTATGCGAACCCACTGGTTTTTCTGTTTCTTGGCGGCTTCCTGATTGCGGCGGGTATGGAACGGTGGAATCTTCACCGTCGCCTTGCCTTGCGCATCATTGCCATGATGGGGCCGCGTCCCTATGCGATTCTGGCCGGGTTCATGATCGCGGCCGCGTTTTTGAGTATGTGGGTCAGTAACACGGCGACCGCACTGATGATGCTGCCGATCGGATTATCCGTGGCGGAACTTGTGCGCCAGACCGATTCGAAGGAGGTGGAGCATTTTACGATAGGACTCATGCTGATCATTGCGTATTCGTGCAGCATAGGCGGTATCGCGACCCTGGTTGGAACTCCTCCGAATGCGTTTTTTGCAGGATTCATGCTGGAGACGTACAACATGTCCGTCGGGTTCGTGGAGTGGATGCAGATCGGCGTACCCATGGCCCTGATTGCTCTTCCGCTCATGTATTTTGTGCTGACAAGGGGAGTCTATCCGGTCAAAATCCGGGAAATTCCCGGGGGGGCGGCATTCATTCATTCCGAACTGGCCGCAATGGGGCGCATGAGCCGGCCGGAAAAAATGGTGATGGCTCTGTTCGTTACCGCGGCCGTCTTGTGGATGACGCGCCCCCTGCTTACCCCGGTGATTCCCGGTTTATCGGATGCAGGAATTGCTATGGGAGTGGGCTTGCTGTTTTTTCTATTGCCGGTCAATGTCCCGAAAAGGGTGTTTTTGCTCGAGTGGAACGATGCCGAACGTTTACCCTGGGGATTGCTCATTCTGTTCGGCGGCGGGTTGAGTCTTGCCGCGGCGATCAATGATACCGGGCTTGCGGCCTGGCTCGGTGCGCAGGCCGGCCTTATTGAGAAATGGCCGGTGTTCCTGATTATTCTGGTCATAGCGACCACGATCATTTTTCTGACGGAATTGACCAGCAATATCGCAACGGTTGCTGCATTTCTGCCGATAGTGGCTTCTGTTGGGGTGGGTCTCGGCGAGTCTCCCCTGGTGTTCACTGTACCCGCGGTACTTGCTGCAAGCTGTGCATTCATGCTTCCCGTAGCGACGCCTCCCAACGCCATCGTATATAGTAGCGAGTATGTGACGATTCCTCGTATGGCGCGCGCCGGTATTCTTCTGAATATCCTTTTTATTTTTCTGGTCACCCTTATAGGCTATGCCCTGGTTCCTCTGGTGAATCTCGGATAGCGGGGCATGCTGCGGTGCTTGTTTGCTTGCGGCTTGTTCCGATCCGTTGCCTTGCAGGATGCGAATCGCTACATTGGCTTCCTGATGCACACAGTCCGTGCGAGCCAGGCGCCCGCTGGGCACTATGTAACGATTCCATAACGAACTATCATGAATCTCATAGCAACCGGAGCCGTTTGGTGGAAAAAATTGCACTGGCAGATACTGATCGCGATGGTGATCGGTATCGGGGCTGGTATGATAGGAGGAGAACCTCTTGCCGATAGCGTGGAATGGATTGGACAATTGTTCATGAAGTTGCTTCGCATGGTCATCGTCCCGCTTGTGTTCACATCCATTGTTGCAGGGGTTGCATCGGTGGGCAGTGGGCGCGCCGTGGGGCGGCTCTTCTCCAAAACCCTCGGGTATTATGTATTGACGAGCCTGCTGGCCATCACCACCGGCCTGATTCTGGTGAATATCTTTCGTCCGGGCGAAAAGACCGATGTGGCGAATGCCATCCAGGCCGATATGCCTGACATCAGGACGCCCAGTTCCCCGGTGGATATCCTCATGGATATCGTACCGGCGAATGTGATCGAGGCGGCGGCGGGCGCCCAGATGCTTGCCGTTATCTTCTTCAGCATCATCCTGGGTCTGGCCATTGTAGGGTTGCCGGAGAAGCCCCAGACCACTCTGAGGAATTTTTTCGATGCGGCGTTTCAGGCCATGATGAAGATCACTACCGGCGTGATCATGGTGGCGCCCATTGGCGTTTTCGGCCTTATTGCCACGCTGGTGGGCCGCACGGGGTTTGAAACGTTCGGGGCGCTGGGGCTCTATATGTTCGTGCTGTCTCTGGGGTTGACGATTCACTTGTTTGTTACACTGCCTCTGGTGCTTTTCTTCCTCGGGAGAATAAACCCGATCATCCATTTCCGGAATATGATCGAGCCGCTCGTTACGGCGTTTTCGACGGCTTCGTCGGGCGCCACGCTTCCTGTGACGATGCAGACGGTAGAAACGAGGGTAGGCGTGTCGAACCGCGTATCGTCGTTTACATTGCCGATGGGCGCTACGATAAATATGGATGGCACGGCGCTCTATGAGTGTCTCGGGGCCATTTTCATTGCCCAGGCGCTGGGCGTGTCCCTGGGTTTCACGGACCAGGTGGTTATCGTGTTCACCGCATTACTGGCCTCGATAGGGGCTGCCGCAATACCCTCTGCAGGCCTGGTGGTCATTTTTATTGTGCTGGAAGCCGTGGGGCTGACCGGTGCAGGCCCGGCATTCATCGTGGGCGCCATGCTCGCCATCGATCGTCCGCTCGACATGTTCAGGACCGCCGTGAATGTGTACAGCGATTCGTGCGGGGCAGCGATTATCGCCCGTTCGGAAGGGGAAGAAAATGTGGACACGCACGTCGTTACGTAGCTTGGGGTGTACGGCGGCGGCGCCTTGCTTCCCCACGCCGTAGCGGACACTGTTACCGACTTGTCGGGCGCGTCTGCCGAAAGGTGTGCACGGGTCGTCGGATACTTGCTGTTGTTTTTCCGGCGACAGGCCTGCCTGGCGTGGCCTATGATCTTTGCAGAACCGGCCCCCCGGCGAGCATATCCGGGGATGCCTTGTCCCTGTACCGTTCAAAATTTTCTGCGAAACGGTTCGCCAGATCGCGCGCCTGCCGGTCATACGCTTCTTCGCTGACCCAGGTTGTGCGTGGGGCAAGGAGGTTGGCGGGCAGGCCGGGGCATGCGGTCGGTACGGCAAATCCGAAGACCTGATCGGTTCGCATGGACTGTTCGCGCAGCGTTTTGTCGTGGATCGAGTCGATTATCCGGCGTGTGTGGGCAAGGGCAATGCGCTTCCCGATGCCGTACGGTCCCCCGGTAAATCCGGTGTTTACGAGCCATGAGTCGGCGCCGTGTGCACGCATCTTTTCGGCCAGCAACTCTGCATATTTGCCGGGGTGCCATACCATGAACGCTGCGCCGAGACAGGCGGAAAAAGTGGCCTGGGGTTCCTTCACGCCTTCCTCGGTGCCCGCCACTTTTGCAGTGTATCCGCTGATAAAATGGTACATGGCCTGTCCGGGGGTCAGTTTGGCTACCGGGGGCAGGACACCGAATGCATCATAGGTCAGAAAGATAATATTGTGCGGATGCCCCCCGGTACAAGGTATCTTTGCATTAGCGATATATTCGACCGGGTACGACGCTCGCGTATTGACGGTGATGCTCGTATCGGCAAAATCCACCGCCCGTGTTACTTCGTCGTATACCACATTTTCGAGAATGGTCCCGTAGCGGATCGCCTCGTAAATCTCCGGTTCTTCTTCCGGGGATAAATTGATGACCTTGGCGTAACAGCCGCCCTCTATGTTAAAAATGCCGTTTTCTCCCCATCCATGTTCGTCGTCTCCAATCAGGCTACGGCGAGGATCGGCGGAAAGCGCGGTTTTGCCGGTGCCGGAAAGTCCGAAGAACAGGGTGACGTCCCCATCCGAACCCTCATTGGCCGAGCAGTGCATTGACAGCACGTGCTCTTTCGGCATCAGGTAATTCATGATGGTGAAGACGCCCTTTTTCATTTCTCCCGCATACGCGGTTCCGAGGATAACCATTTCCCGATCCTCGAAACTGAGATCGACGCTCGTTTTCGAGGTCATATGCGAGGTGAGCCGGTTACAGGGAAATTCGCCGGCGTTGAAAATCGTATAATCCGGTTCGCCAAAATCCGGCAAATCTTCCTCAGGAACCCGGATGAGCATATTGTGCATGAAAAGGGCATGGTACGCCCGTGAACAAACGATGCGCACCTTGATCCGGTGATCCGGATCCCATCCGGCATACCCGTCGAGGACATACAAATGATCTCTTGTGTTAAAGAAATCGATGGCCCGTTCCCGATTGACGAGATAGGTATGGTGATCCAGTTCGATGTTTATGGGGCCCCACCAGATGTTGTGGATGCTGTCGGGATGTTTTACAAGCCGCTTGTCAGCAGGGCTGCGCCCCGTCTTGTCACCGGATCGGATGGCGATGGCCCCACTGTCCACGATAGCAGCGGGTTCCTGTCGGATGATATGCTCGTAAAGCTGCGCAGGGGCGAGATTGCGATATACCGGATCCACGTGTATCCCGGCATATTCGAGCGAAATCTGATGGCGCATGCTGGTTTTTGCTGATGAACAAGGCGAATATTCGTTGGCCAATGCAATCGGGGGCAGGCATGGCAGATCCATGCCCCGCGTATTTTACGAGCCGCCTATGGTGCGGAAAGAAGCGTGCAGGGCAGGGTAGAGGTCGCAGTATGCACGATAAAAGGGACGATAGCGCGCCGCCGTTTCCGGGTTTTTTGGGGTATTCCCCGTCACGTGGATGGTAGCGCTGCAAGCCTCGTGGACATCGCGCCAGGCTCCGACGCCCGTGCCGGCAAGCAGCGCAGCGCCGAATGCCGCCCCTTCCGTAGTATTGACTGTGACCAATTCTGTTTCCAGCACGTCCGCAAGAATATTTCTCCAGAGTGCACTGCGGGCGCCGCCGCCGGATATTCGCACCTGATCGATCGACGTCAGACCGGCGCTCCGCATAATCTCGAAGCTGTCTCGCAGGCCAAAGGCCACGCCTTCGAGAACGGAGCGAGTCATATGTTTGCTTTCATGGCGAACCGTTAATCCGACAAAGGCGCCGCGCGCCATGGGATCGGCATGGGGGGTTCGCTCTCCGGTCAGATAGGGAAGAAAAAGGAGCCCTTGCGCGCCGGGTTGCACATCCCGTGCAGGGTCAAGCAGATCGTCCCATGACGTGTTCGGGAATAGCGTGTCCCGGTACCATCGCAAGCTCCCCGCTGCCGAAAGCATGACGCCCATCAGGTGCCAGGTATCCGGCGCCGCGTGACAGAAGGAATGCAGGCGCCCATCCGGGTCGATAAAGGGTTTGTTCACCGAAGCAAACACTACCCCGGATGTTCCGAGGGTAAGCGCCACGATGCCTTCCTGTACCGCTCCGACCCCCACGGCCTGCGCGCTCTGGTCGCCCCCGCCTGCGACTACCGGAGTCCCGACTGCCAGCCCGGTAGCTTCCGCCGCCTCGGCTGAAAGCGTTCCCGTAATGTCCGGGCCTTCGTGTGTAGGTGGGAGCCATTGGGAGGGGATGTCGAGTCTTGCAAGCACTTCGTCTGACCAGTCGCGCTTGCGCACATCGAGCAACAATGTGCCTGCTGCACCCGCCCGATCCGTGGCGTACTCGCCGGTAAGTCGGAAGCGCACATAATCTTTCGGGAGAAGCACTTGCCGGATTTTTTCGAAGATCGCTGGTTCGTGCCGGCGGACCCAAAGGATCTTCGGGGCAGTGAATCCGGTCAGCGCATCGTTGCCTGTACGGGCAATCAGTTCTGTGCGCCCCACCCGCTCAATGATTTCGTCGCATTCGGCGGAGGTGCGCTGATCGTTCCAGAGGATCGCGGGGCGAAGTACGCGGCCCGCGACATCCAGTAAAACAAGACCGTGCATCTGGCCCGTCAGTCCGATGGCGGTCACCTCCTTGCCGGGGATATCCGCTCCGGCCAGCGCCTTGCGTATACTTTCCGTTGCACCATGCCACCACAAGGAAGGGGCCTGTTCGCTCCATTGTGGGTGCGGGGTGTCGAAGGCATACTCCGTGGATGCCGTTTGTATGACTGTGCCTTGTTCGTCGATCACGAGCGCCTTCGTCGCTGTGGTCGAAACATCTATGCCAACGAAATACGACATGGCTTGCCTGGTGAGGAAGGGATACTTGCCGGAATGTACGAGAAATGGTCCGAAAAAGTTGGACAGTCTTTTCCGAGGGCTTCGCGTAGCGCCCGGGCCGGCGTGCGGTCCTTCGGGCGCCCCGTTGCCGGATCGTGCCGGTTCAGACTTTCTGCAAACAGGTCCCCAAAAGGACACGCCTTGCTTTAGACGGCGCAGAGTCCTAAAATGCAAATCAGGTCAGGCGCAACACTCACCAATAACTGAGGAATGTACAATGGCTGTCGAGGCAAAATGGGAACAGAAGGAAGGAATCGCAATTGCTCAAATTTCGGGACGCATTGATAGCACCGCTGCTTCTGGATTTCAAGGTGCTTTGGAGTCCGGGCTCCATGGTAACAACCGGATCGTGGTGCTCGACTTCGAGCAAGTAAACTATATCAGTAGTGCGGGCTTGCGGGTTATCGTGGCGATTGCCAAGCAACTCAGGGAACAGGATGTGAAACTTGCGCTCTGTTCCCTCTCGAAGCCGGTGTACGAAGTCTTTTCGATCAGTGGCTTTGATCAACTCATAGCAATTCGCGCTTCGCAAGCTGAGGCGCTCGGTCAACTCGATGATAGCGGTAGCGGGGAAGAAGAGACAGCATTGGCGCCGGCAGATCTTGAAAGCTCATTCGACACCGATATTATAGCGGATAACATGCGCGATATAGCGGCCTTTACCATTGAGAAATACGAATTCAGGCATGACTGTACACTCTCTGAGGAGGTGCGCGAGAGGGCGAAATCAAAGATAGAAAGAGCATTGTCGCAGCGGGTTGGGAATATGCAGCAGTTGCACCAACGCATTCTGAGAGCAATGTTTATCTTGGCGGACGAAACCCTTGATGAGCTGGTCGGCGGTAAGGACTGAGAAGAGCCGCGGGTCTCGTCGGAGTTTGTGTGAGGTGTTCGCTTTCCGGGAACTCCTTCCAATGAACAACTTACCCGTGGATGTCACGATGCGTTATCTCCACTCCGGATCCGGAGATGGGGACAGGATGCGGGCCTTGCTTTCCGAGGAGGAGGTCCAACGTGTTGAGTCATTTACCGATCCGAAGCGCCGCAGGGAATTCGTGTTGGGTAGGGTGGCTGCCCGTTTGCTCTTGTCAGAGCGCCTTGCTGTGGCGCCCTCCGAGGTGGGACTCAGGGTGGCGGAGAGCGGCGTTGTGGAGGTCGCTTCGGGTGGATTGTATCTTTCCATTTCCCATTCCGGGGATTGGGCTGTTGCTGTCGCATCTCCACGCCGGGTCGGGGTGGATATCGAACGGATAACACCGCGGCTTCCCGAACTTGAGCAATACATGTTGCATCCCGACGAACCATCCCTGGCGGATGTACTTCCTCTCGACAGGGAACGGGCGAATATTTTATGCTGGACCCTGAAAGAGGCGACGCTCAAGGCCATGCACAGGGGACTGGCTTATTCTCCGAAGAAACTTCGCCTCGATGTGGGTTTAGAGGAGGGCCGGGCGACCGTTCGGGATGCCGATGGTCGTCTTTGGGAAGCCTGGTTCGAAGAGCGGGATAGCTATTATGCGGCGGTATCGGTTGCCCCGCAAGCAGCTATGCTATCGGATATTAAAGGTTGAATACATCGATCACAAAGGTGACATTCCGTAAACCTGTTTTTTTGAATGGGGTATGAGCGGGGCAAGGGAATCGTTTCCATCTTTTGATAAACACGCCGAGGCGGCACCCGGAAAGGTTGTTCTGGGACCCGGATGGAACGGATGCGGAGGGGTGGTTCTGCAAGGGCTGCAGAAAACATTCGCGGCCTATGCGCTCGACGAAGTTTCTCCCATGCTGGACAAGGCCTGTCGGGCGGCGGAAGACGGATTGCATGTGGCCGGTTTTGTGGCATACGAGGCGGCGCCTGCATTTGATCGGGCGATGCGATGCAGACTTCCTCGCACCCCCCTGGTCTGGATGGCTGCCTTTTCCGACCGTGAGGCATGGGCGCCCGGTCCTTGCCCGTCTGATTTTGTCTCCTTTCCTGTTCCGATTCCTGCGCGCTTTGCATACGATCCGGCACACTACCTTTCTCTTGTAAAGACTGTCCGGGAGCATATCCGGGAAGGCAATGTCTATCAGGTCAATGTCACCGGCCCGATGTCTTTCACTCCCCCCTGTGAGCCATGGCCCCTGTTTCAGGCCCTGTTGCGTCGCCAGCCGGTGCCTTACGCAGCCTGGCTTGACGTCGGATCCTTCCGGATACTCAGTTGCTCGCCCGAATTATTCTTTGATCGCCGGGGCGATTGCATAACGACCCGGCCGATGAAAGGCACGGTGGCCAGGGGTCGCAATGCTTCGGAAGACACGGCATTCGAGCAGTGGCTGGAAAAGGACGAAAAAAACCGCGCCGAGAATGTCATGATCGTTGATTTGCTCCGCAACGATTTATCCAAATGCTGCGAGCCGGGCTCGGTGCGTACCGCGGACCTGTTCAGAACGGAACGGTACGAAACACTTATGCAGATGACCACGTCCGTTCAGGGACGTTTGTCCCCGGGTGCGGCCACACAGGATATTTTTGCAGCGTTGTTTCCATGCGGCTCCGTGACAGGTGCGCCCAAGATACGGGCTATGGATATTATTCATCGCTGCGAACCGGAGCCGCGCGGTGCGTATTGCGGCGCTGTAGGGTATATGCACAGGGATCGTGCGGTTTTCAATGTCGCGATCAGAACGGCCGAGGTGCTGTCCGGGGAGGCGCGGCTCGGTGTCGGCAGCGGTCTCGTGTGGGATTCCGTTCCGGAAGAAGAATACGAGGAGTGTTTGCTCAAGGCCGGATTCCTGACCGGCTTGAATGTGTCGTCGACGGTGTACGGTTCTTCCGTCGCTTCGTCTCCTTCGGTGCTGTTACGGGAGCCCGAACCGGCAGGGGATATGCTTCCCCCTTTGCTGATAGAAACCATGCGCTGCGGAGATGGCGCCATTGCGCTTCTTGAGGGACATGTGGATCGCCTGCGTACGTCCTCCCAAACGCTGGGATACGATTTTGACGAACAGGTCTTTCGCCGGCGTGTGGCAGATGCCGCCTGCTTACAGGAAGTATGCAGGATCCGCGCCACGCTGGATGCTTCCGGGCGCATCGAAATCTCCGTGCATGCGCTTGACGAGGCGCATGCGCCCGGGGCATTGCGTCTTTGTCTTGCCGGCGTGCGTATCGATTCCTCCGATCCGTACCGCCGCCACAAAACAACATACCGGGAGCACTACGACCGCCTGCACCGGGAGGCGGCGGGGCAGGGATTCGACGAGGTGATTTTTTTGAACGAGCGTGGAGAAGTGGCCGAGGGCTCACGCACAAATGTCGTAGCGGAATTCGGCTCCCGGCGCATTACTCCCCCGGTGAATTCAGGTGCGCTTCCGGGAGTATACCGGCGTTTCCTTTTGGAGACGTGCAGCGATCTGGAAGAAGGCGTGCTGTTTCCCGAGGATTTGCACCGTGCGGACGCGCTCTATGTATGCAACGCCGTGGCGGGATACGTCCAGGCCCGCTTGGACGAGATTTCAGGAATCTCTGAATAAATCCGCAGGGCGAGGACCTTGGGACGCGCCTTCTCTCAAAACATAAACGTGCGGTTGGCCGCGAGTTTGCAGGATATCCCGGACCCTATGTTTTGTTCGAATGCGCGCCCCAAGGTTCCTTCAATGCATTCCCGCGCATTCCGTATGTTACAGGGCCGTACCACGAAACGGATAAACAATCGATGAGCGATCAGGTAACTGCTGCGTATTCCGGACAGGCTGATTTGTATCCGACGTCCGATGCCTTCAGACAAAGAGCATGGATTTCCTCTCGCGAGGAGTACGATACCCTGTACCGTCGGTCTATAGCCGACCCGGAAGGATTCTGGGGAGAACAGGCTGCCCGCATCGACTGGTTTCGTCCCTTCCACACTGTCAAAAATGTTTCCTGGGCAAGCAGCGATCTGTACATTCGCTGGTACGAGGGGGGAACCCTGAATGCATGCTACAATTGCGTGGACCGGCATCTTGCCGAACATGGGGATCGCACGGCGTTTATCTTCGAGCCGGACGATCCGGATGAGGCTCCGCGCCACATTTCCTGGCGCGAACTGCACCGTGAAGTGTGCGTATTCGCCAATGTGCTCAAGCGTGTTGGGGTGCGGAAGGGGGATCGCGTGACGATCTATTTGCCCATGATCCCGGAAGCTGCCTACGCGATGTTGGCGTGCGCCCGGATCGGTGCGGTACACTCCGTGGTGTTTGCGGGCTTTTCCCCGGACTCTCTCGCAGACCGCATTCTTGATTGCGACTCGACGGTGCTTCTTACCGCCGACGAAGGGGTGCGCGGCGGCAGGAAAGTCCCGCTCAAGCAGAATGCCGACAAGGCGCTTGAACGCTGCCCGGATGTAGAGGCGGTTGTGGTCGTCCGGCGTACCGGATCGGGGGCTTCACTCGTTGAAGGACGCGATCACTGGTATCACGAAGTGCGCGAGCATGTGGATGCCGATTGCGATCCGGAGGAAATGGATGCGGAGGACCCTCTTTTCATCTTGTATACGTCGGGTTCTACCGGTAAGCCGAAAGGCGTACTGCATACCACCGGCGGCTATCTGGTGTATGCCTCGCTAACGCACCAGTACGTGTTCGATTGCCACGAGGACGACATTTTCTGGTGCACCGCCGACGTGGGGTGGATTACGGGACATTCCTATATGGTCTACGGCCCCCTTCTCAACGGTATTTCCCAGGTGTTTTTCGAAGGTACGCCGACCTGGCCCAACCCCTCGCGGCTCTGGGAAGTGGTGGACAGGCATCAGGTCACCATTTTTTACACGGCCCCGACCGCTATCCGTGCGCTGATGCGTGAAGGCGACACATACGTTACGCGTACGGATCGGGGTTCGCTCCGGGTGCTGGGCACCGTAGGCGAACCCATTAATCCGGAAGCATGGAAATGGTACCATGATACGGTGGGACAGGGGCGTTGTCCGGTGGTCGACACCTGGTGGCAAACCGAGACCGGCGGTATCATGATTGCGCCGTTGCCTGGGGCCATCGACCGGAAACCCGGTTCGGCAACGCTTCCTTTTTTTGGTATCCGCCCCGAATTATTGAATCCGGACGGCGTCGTGCAGGAAGGCCCAGGCGAAGGGTTGCTGGCCATCGGGGATTCGTGGCCGGGTCAGATGCGCACGGTCTACAAGAATCACGACCGGTTTGTCCAGACATATTTCAGCCGGTTCGAGGGCAAGTATTTCACGGGGGATGGATGTCGCCGCGACGAGGACGGCTATTACTGGATCACGGGCCGTGTGGACGATGTCCTCAACGTGTCGGGGCATCGGATGGGCACTGCGGAGATCGAGAGTGCGCTTGTATCACATGGTCAGGTAGCGGAAGCCGCCGTGGTAGGGTTCCCCCACGAGATCAAGGGGCAGGGTATCTACGGATTCGTGACGCTCGTGGCGGAGACTGATCCGAGCGAGGTGTTGCGCGACGAACTCGTGCAGCATGTGCGCAAGGAAATCGGCCCTATTGCCAGGCCCGACCGCATTCAATTTGCGCCTGCGTTGCCGAAAACGCGGTCCGGCAAGATTATGCGCCGAATTCTTCGTAAAATAGCAGCCAACGAATATCAGAACCTCGGCGACACGTCCACTCTGGCTGATCCGGGTGTGGTCGAGGAACTGGTTGCAGGCAGTCAAACCCGGTAATCCTATGAAGCGAAGAACATTTCTCAGAACAGGAGCCGCCGTGGCCGCCGGTTCCACCCTGGCGGCGCCAACGGTTCTCGAAGCCTCCGGCAACTCTTTCCGTGCTTCATCCCGTGCACGCAATGCAGGCCTTAAGCATTCCGTATGCCGATGGTGTTATTCCGGCCTCACGCTGGAGCAATTGAGCGCCGGCGCTCAGGCTATCGGCATGCACTCTGTAGAATTGCTGAACGTCGAGGAATTTCCTGTCGTCAAGGAATATGGCCTCGTTTGTGCGATGGCGAACGGGCCGACTTCGATCCCGGACGGGTTTAACCGTACGGAGTTTCACGAACGTTTCATAGCCGGATTCAAGGAACTTATTCCCAAAGTGGCTGAGGCCGGCTTCCCGAACATTATCTGTTTTTCGGGCAATCGCCGGGGCATGGATGACGAAACGGGGCTGGAGAACTGTGTCCAGGGTGTTCAGCAGGTTGTGGGCGATGCGGAACGGCACGGTGTCACGATATGCATGGAATTGCTCAACAGCAAGGTGGACCATCCCGATTATATGTGCGATCATACGGAATGGGGCGTCGAACTGGTGAAACGGGTTGGCTCCGAACGCTTTAAGCTGCTATATGACATCTATCACATGCAGATTATGGAGGGGGATGTCATTCGCACGATCCGCGAAAATCACGAATACATCGGGCATTATCATACCGGGGGCAATCCGGGCCGAAACGAAATAGACGAAACCCAGGAGTTGAACTACGCTGCCATCATGCGGGCGATTCGCGAAACAGGGTACACCGGCTATGTCGGTCAGGAATTCATTCCCTCGCGCACGCCGCTCGTCAGTTTACGCGAGGCGGTTGCGCTTTGCGACGTGTAACGTTTTCTCAAACTATCTACTTGCTATGACTTCCCGAAGAAAATTTCTGACCCGGATAGGCTCGGCGATAGCCGCGCCGGCCGTACTGCCTCTCGTCGGCTGTGGCGAGCAGGAAGAAAGCACTGCTCCTGTTCCTGAGCCCGATGTGATCGCTTCCGGCGGGATCGATACCCCCATCGGGGTGCAGTTGTACAGCGTTCGGAACGAGCTCGACATGGATCTTGCCGGCACGTTGCGGGCCGTTCGGGAGGCGGGCTTCGATCGGGTAGAAACCTACAGTTTGCACGACATGCCGGCGGTCGATTTTCGGGCCTTGCTGGATGATTCGGGTCTTACGGTGGGAAGCATGCATGCTTCGTACGAGCGTGTCGCCGGCGATATTGGAGCGGTTGCGGAGGAAGCGCATATCCTGGGATCTCCCTGGGTCGCCGTCGCATGGATCCCGCACGAGGGCGATTTCGATGTGGACGATATCGATCGTGCTATTGCTGATTTTACGGCAGCCGGCGAAGCGCTCCGGTCGGAGGGGCTGCGTTTCGCGTATCATTGCCACGGCTACGAATTTCGCGAGGCGGAAGGAGGCGGCACACTCTTCGATCGCTTCATGGAGCACACCGAGCCGGGCGTAGTGGACGTGGAGCTGGACGTATTCTGGGTCAAGTGGCCCGGTTTTGACCCGGTGGCGCTGATCGAAAAATATCCGGGGCGTTTTCCGCTGTATCATATGAAAGACATGCGGGAAGGCACGGAGCTGGGCGATCTGAGCGGCCATGCACCGCTTGACACGAATGTACCCTTGGGCATGGGGATGATCGATTTGCCGGCGATCGTCCGGGCGGCCGAAGCAAATGGGGTAGAGGAGTATATCATCGAGTACGAGCATATCGATGCACTGATTTCCATCCAGCAGGGTCTCGAGTATCTGCAATCGCTCGAGGTATAGAGAGAGGATCCCTATGCATGTCGCCAAGGCTTACTGGCGCCGACAGCTTCGGCGAACCGGTCTGTTACTTCTTGTCTGGGCTGTTGCCGGATTCGGGTGCAGCATTCTCTTTGTCGAGCAACTCAACCGGATATCCTTTGGAGATATGCCGTTTGGTTTCTGGATGGCGCAGCAGGGGGCCATTTATGTGTTTATCCTGTTGATCTTTCTGTATGCGCTGCTCAGCGGGCGCGCTGACCGCCAGGCGACCCTTGAAGCCGATACCGAAGAGGATGCGGCGCCACTATCGGCAAACGAGGGATAGACCATGGGTATTCAAGGCTGGACCTGGGTTACGGTCGGCGTTACTTTTGCCGCCTATTTGTATATCGGCTACCGGAGCCGGGTCATGTCCACCAAAGGCTTCTATGTGGCCGGACAGGGCGTTCCCGCTATCGCCAACGGGGCTGCAACCGCCGCAGACTGGATGAGCGCGGCCTCGTTTATTTCCATGGCCGGCCTGATCTCGTTCATGGGCTATGACGGGGCGGTCTATTTGATGGGGTGGACGGGGGGATATGTGTTGCTGGCTCTTCTTCTTGCGCCGTTCCTGCGCAAGTTCGGACAATACACCGTGCCCGATTTCGTCGGCGTACGGTACTATTCGAAAGCGGCGCGTGTAGTTGCCGCCATCGCCGCCATTTTCGTGTCCTTCACGTATGTTGCCGGGCAGATGGCAGGCGTCGGCGTGGCGTTTGGGCGTTTTCTGGAGATCCCGTTCGAACTGGGCGTGGCCATCGGGATGATTGTCGTGGCGTTTTTTGCGGTGCTTGGCGGTATGAAAGGCATCACGTATACGCAAGTAGCACAGTACTGCGTGCTCATTTTTGCCTATACGGTTCCGGCCATTGCCATTGCGCTGCTGCTCACGGGAAATCCGGTGCCCCAGCTCGCCATGGAAGAGATTCTTCCCAAGCTGAACGCCATTCAGCACGATCTGGGACTGTCGAGTTACTCGAATCCGTTCACAGGCCTTTCCAAGCTGAATGTATTTGCCATTACGCTCTGCCTGATGGCCGGGACGGCGGGGCTTCCGCACGTCATTGTCCGGTTCTATACGGTAAAGAATGTGAAGGCGGCGCGCTGGTCGGCATTCTGGGCCCTGCTTTTTATCGGAATCCTCTACACGACGGCTCCTGCGGTGGCCATGTTCGCCAAATACCACATTTTGCAGCAGTTTGCGGAAATGGGTCCGGCCATCGCTGAGCAGAGCTGGATGCAGAATTGGGCGGCTACCGGGTTGGTGACGATTCCTGAGGGGGGGATACAAACGGCGGAACAACTTCTTGACGCCATCAATCGTGACATCATTGTCCTTGCAACGCCCGAAATCGCAAGGTTGCCGGCAATTGTCGTTGCCCTGGTGGCGGCAGGCGGACTTGCGGCGGCGCTATCCACGGCGTCCGGTCTGTTGCTTGTTATTTCCTCGGCGCTGGCGCACGACATTTACGGGTCGGTCATAAACCCCGAAGCCTCGGAAAAACGCCGTCTTTTTGTAGGCCGGCTCATGATTTTTCTCGCGGTTATTGTGGCGGGTGTGTTCGGGGTATATCCGCTGGGATTCGTAGCCGAGGTAGTGGCTTTTGCCTTTGGGCTGGCCGCCGCCTCGTTTTTCCCGGTAATTGTACTGGGTATTTTCTGGAAGCGTGCAAACAAGCAGGGTGCGATCGCCGGTATGAGTGTCGGCCTGGCCTTTACCTTCGTGATGATTGCACTCATGCGGGCGCAAAACGTGATTCCGGGGATGGACGAGCCGATTCTTGACCACTTCCTTGGAATTGGTGCGCAGGGGGTCGGCGTGATTGGGATGCTGCTTAATTTTGCGATCACGATAGGGGTCTCTTTGTGTACCCCCGATTCTCCGATTTCCGTCAGGGAACTTGTCGAACGTGTTCGCTATCCGAACGAATAAGCTGCGGTGCGTCAGGCGCTCGTTCCTTGTTCCGAACCTGCGAGCCCTTCGCCTTGCGTCATGTCATTTGCCATACGCCATGCGCCGATGACGGGTCGGTTCAGTGGCTGCATGCATTCCCATCCGGACAGACGCTCGAGTAGTGCACTAGAGAGGCGTTTGCGGTAGAAAGGATTATTGGCCAGTCCGCCCAGCAGAGTTATCCGGGGGCGTATGGCCGAGCACCGATCGGCGAGCCAGCATACTTGCTCGGTGAGCAGGGCGATATGTTTCCGGACAATTCTTTCAGCCACAGGGTCCCCGTCGCACGCTCCCTGTATCACGATACGGGCGAATCGTTGCAGAGGTGTTTTTTTCTTGTACACCACCTCGAAGAGATCTTCCTTACTCGTTACATCTCCGGATGCCGCGAGAAGGTCGCATAGCGCCGTGTCCGGTCCGCCGTCGAATGCATGTGCCACGGCACGCAGGCCGTCAGCCCCGAGCGCATAGCCGCTTCCCTCATCGCCTATGAGGTAGCCCCATCCTCCAGCCCGCAAGAATTCGCCCGAGTTTGTACGTGCCAGGGATACAGTGCCTGTACCGGAAATCACCATAATTCCACTCTCTCCTTCGAAGGCGGCTTCCAGAGCGATGAGACTGTCGTGCGTAACCCGCACCGGAACGTCGCGCGCCGATGTGGGGATGCGATCCTTTAGCCGGCTCCGAATGCCTTCATGGAGCAGGTGCTGATCCTTCGGGCGTCCTGCCCCGGCGACGCCGGCACATACGGAAGCAATGGACTCTCCCTGAAGACGTTCGACAGCCTGTACTATCAGGTCTGTTATTACATCCGCCGAGTCCTTGAATCCCACACGAGCGGGGTTTCCGCAGGGGCCAAACAGGTTGAGGAGTTCTTCCTCCTGCATTTTTGCGGCGACTAACTCGGTTTTTGAGCCGCCGGCGTCTATGCCTACATATATGCGTGCGTTGGACGGCATGCTATTGTTCGGGAAAAAGTGTGATGTCGTATCGTATCGGTTCCTGTCTTTCCTCTTGCAGCATATCTGCATGCAGGACAGCGGACTCGGGTGCACTTTCCGGAACGAGATATTTCCCGAAGGGGCGGTTTACCGGAAATCGGCGGGTCCGGTAGTGAAAGACATTCCATTCGGAGGTGGACATCCATGCTTCCCATCGGGCCGGGGCGGGCGGCTCCCTGTCGGATAGTGATGTACCGTACTGTAACGTGGTGACATGACCGGATCCGGGGATGAGTATCGGTGCGTATCGGGCTGCAGCAGTGTTGCCCTTCTTTTCAACGGACACATTGCTCGCAGACCATACAGGGAAATAATATCGGTGCGGCTGTGCTTTTTCCCATCGCCATTCCTCCAGCCCGCTTCCGAATTGTGCGGTGAGATGGGTCACTGTCCGCTCCATGATCCGGTATTCAATTTCATGTGCTTCCGGACCGGATTGCCCGCCAACAGCGCCATCCGGCCATGTTCCCGTACTGTCGAAATACAGGCTGGTCCATGTGTCCATGATCGTCGCAGGGATACTGGCTTCATCGAACGTGTATTCCCAGTTTCGCAGGTAGGTCAGTGCGTCTGCAACAAGAGCAGAGGGAGTATCTGCTCCGTCAGCCGGGATGATATCGATCAGCCGAGGCGTAATGTTTGCCGCCCATGCGCTCCGGAGATCGCGTACCCCGAACAGGTTTTCCATGGACTGCGGCTCGCTGGTTGCAAGTTGCGCAAGACGTTTTGCCGCCAGGTCGGACCATGGGTTGTTACTTATGGCCGTTACCCCGGAATCCCGGGTAACGAACAAGGGGGTTCCTGCAATGTAGACTGAGTCGTTTTCGGATATGACGAGCCCATCCCCGTCCTGTAGGGTAAACGGCGCATCCGAGCCGGACAATAAGCCGAACCAGGCTGCAGCGTCGCTTACGGGCTCCCAGCCCGGCCACGTTAAAAACAGACCGGTCGTCGTGCTATCCGGGGTTTCACGCATATCCCCGGAAAAATCCGTCACCGGAAGCAGGGAATCCGGTGCGAGAAAAAGGCCGCCCCGGTCTCGCCGGAAGCGCATAACCACTTCCTGCCCTTCGGCGATTCTCCATTTCTCATATTCGTATGTGGGCGCCGGGGCATTATCCGTGGACGAATGCAAGGATACGGTACTTGCAGACAATATCGCCCATGACCGGGCGTTTGTCCGACCAGCGGGCATAAAGGGTGTACCGATCCAGGTAGCCCCTATGGCGGTTTCTTCCGGATACGTCATCCTTACCTCCTGAAACAGGGGTAACGCAGAGGCTCCGTACACATGCCGCTGGGCCAGATGCGTTCCAAGGCTGTCCGTTATCGTCCAGGCCATGCTGCGGTCGAATCCGTGCAGATGCAGCCATTTCTTCAGCAGGCGGTTTTCTTCGTGAAGCGTACGCAGCGTTGTCCGGGTATTCTGAAGTGAGTCGGGATGCGGCAATTCCGTGGCAATCCATGCAAGGAGACGTTCGATCGCAAGGGGAAACCAGGGTTCCCACAGTTCCGGAACACTGCGAAGCAAGAGGAATTCGTGCAATTGCGCCGGGCGGCGCTGGCCGAGTACGACATTAACCCCTTGTACATAGGCGTCAAGGATGTCCCGGTCTTCAGGGGATAGCGCTGCATACGCTGCTTTGCTCATCGAGGCTAACTGGAGGCGTTTGGTCAACCCGTCGAGTACAAGCAGTTCTTCGCCGAGCCATGCTGACAGGTTGCCCCGGGCGGTCTGTTGCCACAGATTCATGGTCCACGCGTGTTCCTGGGCATGCAGATATCCAAGCCCCGTGTATGCATCGCGGGCCGACTGCGCATGGATGGCCGCCGATCCGTTTTCATAGACGACGATCCGGGTTGTTTCTTCCAATCCCGGTACATATGCTCGCGCCGGGGGGGCAGGCAGCCTGTACGATAAATACACTACGACACCACCGCCGATGACGAGGCACAAGACGACCGTCGCCGGGATGACGATCAATTTTCTCATGTCAAATGGTTTCGTAGCTGTGCCGGGATCGTTTCCTGTCGAGCCAGGATGAAAATTCGTCCAGGCCTTTCGCATTCAGGCACTGTTCAGGGGTAAGCCATCCTTTGCGGGCGATCGAGACGCCCAGTTTCATATAATCCAGTTGGTCAATGGCATGCGCATCGGGGTTAATGGAGATAATAACGCCGCGTTCCGTTGCATGCCGTATCCAACGCCAGTCAAGATCAAGCCGGTATGGATTGGCATTCAGTTCAAGAGCCACCCCGTTCGCTGCGCAAGCGTCAATGACTTTTTCGTGATGGATGGGATACCCTTCCCGCCTCAGCAACAAACGGCCGGTCGGATGCGCAAGAATCATCGTGTACGGGTTTTCGATGGCCCGGATCAATCGTTCGGTCGCTTCTTTTTCGGACATTTCGAAGCGGGTATGAATGGCTGCCACGACCAGATCGAACGAAGCCAGCACGTCATCAGGATAATCGAGTGATCCGTCTGCGAGTATGTCGCATTCAGTACCGCTGAATATCCGGAAGTCATTTCCGTACGCCTGGTTCAGTTCGCGAATTTCTTTCTGTTGTTCATGCACCTGCTCGATGCTGAGCCCGTTTGCAATCACCAGGGATTGGCTGTGATCGCATACCCCGTAGTACGAATATCCTCTGGCGTATGCTGCGTCGATCATCTGCCGCAGGGTGTGCATTCCGTCGCTCCAGGTAGAGTGGTTATGCAGTGTCCCCCGAATATCTTCGTACTCGATCAGGTCCGGTAGTTCATTTTGTGCAGCAGCCTCGATCTCTCCCGTATTTTCCCGGACAGCCGGATCTATGAATGGAATCCCGGCGGCTTCGAACAATGCGTGTTCGGAGTGTGCTTCAGCGGGAAGGTTAAACCGGTTCCGGACAGCGGCCACATGCGCTTGGGATCCGGTTGCTTTCCACAGGGTTGCTCCATACTGCTCCGGAGTCGTTACATGAATGCGCAGAGGGAATCCATCAGGAAGCGCAGTCAGGAGGATGTGTTCTTTGCCTGCATCCTTCTCTAAAGCCGTCCACCAGCCGGCCAGTGCACGGCAAGCTTGTTCGGGGTCGGCAGCCACGGCTACAATGACTATACGGTCTACCGTGTCGAGGCTTCGGCGGAGTCCCCCCGCCAGATGGGCTTCGAGGATTTCGTCTATGCCCCGGATTGCTTCGAGACAATGCAAGGCTTCTGTCAGGGCCTGATCGTATCGCCGCCGTCCCTCATATTGTTTAAGGAGGCGAATATTTTTGAGAATTGTTGCCTGTATTTTCGGGCCGAATCCGCTCAGATCGGCAAGGCGCCCGCTGGTAGCGACTTGTTCCAGTTCCTCTACGGAGGTAATATCCAGTTCCTGCCAGAGTCGCCTCACTTTTTTGGCCCCAAGCCCCTTGATACGCAGGATGTCGGGAAGCCCGGGCGGGATGGCGCTGAGCAATTCCTCATACAGATCGAAAGAGCCGCGTTCGAGAATCTCTCCTATTTGCGCCGCCAGGCCGGTCCCGATGCCGGGCAATTCCTCAAGCGAGTCATTGGCGGTGAGTGTTGCTACCTCCTTTTCCAGCCGCCCGATGGCCCGGCTCGCGCTTGCAAAAGCACGGGCCCGGAATACGTTGCCGCCGGTAATCTCGATGAGTGCGGCGGTTTCTTTAAGAAGGCGGGCAATCTCTTTGTTGGTGGTCATAAAACGTTCACGAACGAACCGGGTATGGGATCCTGTGTAAGGGCTTCCTGTATCACAAACGCTGCCTTTCTTTAACAGACCCTGGCGTATTATGTACTGGCAGGAAGCGGTGCGCTGGCGCTCCTGCTTTTACGCGGGAGTCTTTGTGGGGATTAAAAAAAATGTTCACACTTTTCGGTGCGGGAGATTTTTCCCACCGGAACGAAGGGATCGACCATGAAGCAGTATCGGAAGGTGTTGACCTTCGGCTCCGTCGTTTTGGCCGTGGGCATAGTGCTTGGTTTCGAGCTGGATTCCGTTATCTCCTGGGATAATACGGCTGAATCGCTCAGAAAACTCGAAGACGCGTACCTCATGATCAATGAGCGTTACGTGCAGGAGGTTTCTTCGTCGCAGTTGACGGAAAGCGCCATCCACGGCATGCTCGATGAACTCGATCCCCATTCGATATATATCGATGCGGAAGCGATGACGAGGGTGCGGGAGGATTTTGAGGCCTCATTCGATGGGATCGGCATCGCGTTCGAGATTATTGCCGGGCCGAATGGTATGGATACGGTGGCGGTGCTCAATCCATTGCCCGGCGGTCCCAGCGAGACGGTGGGTATGCTCTCCGGGGACCGGATCATCGCCGTAGACGATTCGTCAGCCATCGGTTTTTCTTCGGGAGATGTGGAACGTACTCTGAAGGGGCCTCGAGGCACCAGGGTAAAAGTCACGGTACGCCGCCCCGGCTACGAAGAGCCGCTCGATTTTGTGATTACGCGCGACAGGATTCCTTTCTGGACTATGGACGCGCACTACATGCTGGATGACGAGACAGGATACATTCGCCTTAACCGGTTTGCACGAACCACCTATTCGGAGTTCATGGAAGGTATGGACGTGTTGCGCCAACAAGGTATGCGGCGTCTGGTGCTCGATTTGCGTGACAATGCCGGCGGATTCATGGAAATGGCAGTGCAAATTGCCGACGAATTCCTGAAGGACGGACAAATGATCGTCGAGGCTCGTAGCCGCCATGGCGAGTACAACCAGCAGAACTATGCCCGCACGGGAGATGGCTTCGAGCAGGGGCCGCTCATGGTTCTCGTCAATGAAAACTCCGCCTCGGCCAGCGAAATTGTGGCTGGTGCGGTCCAGGATCACGACCGGGCGCTCGTGGTCGGGCGACGCACGTTCGGCAAGGGCCTTGTTCAGAAGCAGTTTCCCCTGCCTGACGGCAGCGCATTGCGTATTACGATCTCGCGCTTTTACACTCCCTCGGGGCGTCTTATCCAGACACCCTACACCACCGGGCAATCCGACGACTATTATGCATCGAAACTGGATCGCTACCGGCTCGAGAAAACGCTGACCATGTCGGAGATTCAGGATACCGTGCCCGATTCTCTCAAGTATACGACTGCCGGAGGGCGAACCGTTTTCGGAGGTGGAGGGATTCTGCCGGATGTGATCGTATATCCGGATTCCCTGTCAGGTTTTGCCCGGGCGGTCATCGGACAGTCGCAGGATAATGCCTTTGCCCGGGCATGGCTCGACCGGAACGGGGTTGCCTTTCAGGAAGAATGGGGGGCGCGGCGAGATGATTTTGTAAAGGATTTTGCCTTCGCTCCGGGCGAATTCGACGCTTTTCTGGTTTTTCTTGATACCCATGGCATACATGTTGCGCCGGATGGCAGCCCGGAGCTTTTCCGCACCGACGGGGAAGGACGGTGGTTCAGCCGATCAGAAGTAGCGCGTGATCGGGAATTACTGATGACTCGTATCAAGGCGCGCATTGGACAACGCACGTACGACCGGGGCATGTGGTACGAAACGATAAGCGATGCCGATCAGGTATTGCAGGAAGCAATGCAATTGTGGGGTCAGGTCGAGGGGGCGTCCTTGCGGTAGCATTGATTTCTTGCTGCAGGGGTTTCCGTACAAAAAAATCGCAGGAATGACTGTGTTTGGCGTTCCCTCGTTGACACTTCGCTTTGCAATAGGTATACTTGCTTGTTACGGCGATTCGGGCATCGGCGTGTTTCGGCATAGCGATGTCCGGCAAGTGTTCCTTATAACATTGCACAGGCGCCGGATATCGGGGGTATTGCACATAATGCGCCGCCTTCCATACATTCATACTTTGTAACCGAAACACCGTGTTTTCCGGAGGAACCAATCCATGACTCTTCCCAACTTGATGATATTGCTTTTACAGGACGCGGCCTCCTCGGACGGGGGCGTCATCAACGTTCTTGTAGAGCGCTTTAATGAGGGCGGCCAGTGGATGTGGCCCGTTTTGATCTGTTTGATCATCGGACTTGCTATTGCGTTTGAACGCATTATCACGCTCAACCGGGCCGACATCAACACCCGCAAATTCATCATTGGCATCAAGCATTCGCTCGATGACGGTGGTGTTGCTGCAGCCGAGGAAATGTGCGCAAAGACGCGCGGCCCTGTGGCCGCCGTGTTCCAGGCAGGTCTTTTGCGTCACGAGGAAGGCATTGATGCGGTTGAAAAGGCAGTGGTGTCCTATGGCTCGATCGAGATGAGTTTTCTGGAGCGTGGACTGGTGTGGCTTTCGCTTTTCATCAGCCTTGCTCCGATGCTCGGGTTCCTTGGAACGGTTGTCGGTATGATCGAGGCCTTTGACGCCATTGAGTCGGCAGGCGACATCTCGCCGAGTCTTGTGGCGGGGGGTATCAAGGTGGCGCTTCTGACCACGGCGTTTGGTCTTATCGTAGCGATCATCCTGCAATTCTTCTATAACTACGCTGTGTCGAAGATCGACCGGATCGTAGTGGAAATGGAAGATGCTTCCATCGAACTTATTGATTCGCTGGTGCTGTTGCAGGCGGGTCGTCCGGTGGCGCCGCACGTTCCCGATGCCGGTGATTCCGACGAGTCCGTCTAACTGCAAACGTTTTTAGACCATGGAAAACATAGTTCCCATCGCCATTTGGGCCGCTGCGATTATTCTGGGGCTCGGTTTGCTCGGGATGGTGCTGTTCGGTATCCAGAGCATCATCAACGGGAAGATCAATCTCGTTACGGGCGCCATCATACTCGTTCCGGTGGTTCTGCTGCTTATTCTTGGTCTTATCGTCGGAGACTGGGCAGTTGCGGGCATCTGGACGCTGGTTATCATGTTCGTACTGGCAGTTCTGAGCCTGCTGGTATCCGGAATCAGAGGATTGTTCAACTGACCCGGGCTTTTGCGCTGCTGCCGGTATCCGAGACCGCTTTCTGAATCCAAGTATCCATAACCACAAGTACGCAAAGCGTCATGGCTGGATTACTCAAAAAGAAAAAAGAGCGAGAAGGAGGGGAAATACCCACTGCATCCATGGCGGATATCGCCTTCCTGCTGCTCATCTTTTTCCTCGTTACGACAACCATCAATGTGGACACGGGCATTGGTATGACCTTGCCCCCGAAACTGGATGAGAACCAGGAGCCGCCTCCGGTCCGGGAGCGCAATATGCTCAAGATTCTCGTCAATGCCGAGGGGCGCGTGTTGATTGAGGACAGGCCTTCGATCGTTCCAAGGGTCAGGGAGGAAGTCAAGAAGCATACGCTGAATGAGGGGGAGGATCCCAACTATGCCGAATCGATGGCCAAGGCCGTTGTTTCCCTGAAAACGGATCGTCAGACGCCGTACGATATCTATATCGCCGTGATTGACGAGATATGGATGGCCTATTTCGAAATGTGGGATGCTGAAGCTCGTACGATGGGTTTTCCCGATTACGCCACCTATCGGGATTATATCGAGGAGAACGATGAAGAAAACCAGATTCGCAAGAAGATCAAGGCACAGATCTCTATCGCGGAGCCGGATGCAGGAGGGGGCGGATAAGCCGGAATCGACCTGTTTCTGATACGACAAGCAATCAAGCGACCGAGGGCTTATGTCCACACACTTTCAGAAAAAAAGCGCGAAGTCGAATCCGACGATCCCGATGGCGTCCATGCCGGACATCATCTTCATGCTCATCATTTTTTTCATGGTGACGACCGTACTGCGAGAGACGGAGATACAGGTGCGCAACACGTTACCGCGTGCCGAGGCGCTTACCAAGATTGATCAGAAGCGCCTTGTTTCGTACTTGTATATCGGTCCTCTCAAATTGGCCAACAACCAATTGGGAGATACCTCCATTCAGATTGACGATGCGCTTATCGAGGAGTTAACGGCGGTTCGCAGCGTCATGTACCGAAAGTTGCTTGATCAACCGAAACTCATCGTATCTCTTCGTGTGGATCAAGCATCGGAAATGGGAATTGTAATAGATGTGCAGCAGGAATTGCGCGAGGCCGGTACGTTACGTATCAACTATTCCAGCAAGCCCGAAATATTATAGGCCGTACGTGCCTGACGTATGCATGGAAGTTCCTGAATATGCTGAAAAGCCTCGCCGGGCCCGGCGAGGCTTTTCCTGTTAATAAAGGATACTCTGATTAGGGCCTGTTAGCACTATACAGCGATGCTCTGTTCCGTCAGGCACGGGGTCAATCAAGGCGTGAGGAGTGAAGTTTGGTGGTTCCAAATGAGCGACGAGCAACGAAGAGTGACGCCG